>CAMADY010000073.1 GCA_945831805.1 uncultured Prevotellaceae bacterium | reverse complement strand
TTTTGAATGAATGGCGCACTCTGTTCATTAACTTATCGTCGAATGTAAGTCTATATGTACACATAGCGTTGTGTTTATTTTTTTTGTCTGTTGTTTGCTTTCCCGATGCAAAGTTACGCTATTTGCTGAGACTGTGCAAGAAATTCAGTGGCTTTTTACTTATTCCTTCTTACTTCTTACTTCTTACTTATTCCTTCTTCCTTCTTACTTGCCAGCTTGCTGGCGTCTGCTGGCGTTCAGTCCCTTCCACGTGAAGTAGGCACCGATGAGGATGAACGGGATGGAGAGGATCTGTCCCATGTCTATCGGCATGCCGGCTTCGAAGGCCTCCTGCACCTCCTTGGTGTATTCTATGAAGAAACGGAAGAGGAAGATGAGGAGTATGTCGAGTCCGAAGAAGAAGCTGGTGCCGACGCGCTCGGGATGCTTCTTCCAGAAGTACCACAGCACGAAGAAGAAGCAGAAGTATGCCATTGCCTCGTAGAGCTGTCCCGGATGGCGTGGCAGCATATCGACACGCTCGAAGATGAATGCCCACGGCATGTCTGTCGGCTTGCCAATGATCTCGGAGTTCATGAGGTTGCCGAGGCGTATGAAGCATGCGGTGATAGGCACTGCGATGGATATGGTGTCGAGGACCGTCCACATCTTCATCTTCATCTTACGACAGTAGATGAGCAGTGCGGTGATGATGCCTATCGTGCCGCCGTGGGATGCGAGGCCCTCATAGCCGGTGAAGTGCCATGAGCCGTACATGTCCTGACGGATAGGCAGCAGCATCTCTATGATGTGCGTGCCGCTGGATAGGAAGTAGCCGGGTTCGTAGAACAGGCAGTGGCCCAGTCGTGCGCCTACGAGGATGCCGATGAAGCAGTAGAGGAACAGTGGTTCGAACTTCTCCTCCTCTATCTTCTGCGCCTTATAGAGATACTTCACCGTCAGGTACGCCAGCAGCAGTCCTATCAGCCAGCAGGTGGAGTACCAGCGTATGGCGACAGGGCCGAGGTGGAAGATGATGAGGTCGGGGTTCCAGTGAATATAATTCATAATGCATAATGCATAATTCATAATTATTACGATTCTGAATTTTTAACTATCATTAAACATTGAAGCGGAAGTGCATGATGTCGCCGTCCTGTACTACGTACTCCTTGCCTTCGATGCCGAGCTTGCCCGCCTCCTTGATGGCAGCCTCAGACTTGTACTGCATGTAGTCGTCGTACTTTATCACCTCAGCGCGGATGAAGCCCTTCTCGAAGTCTGTGTGTATGACACCGGCGCACTGCGGAGCCTTCCAGCCCTTCTTGAACGTCCATGCCTTCACCTCCATCTCTCCGGCGGTGATGAACGTCTGTAGGTTGAGCAGAGCGTAGGCCTTCTTGATGAGGCGGTTGACGCCGCTCTCCTCAAGTCCGAGCTCCTCAAGGAACATCTGCTTGTCCTCGTAGGACTCGAAGCCTGCGATGTCCTCCTCTGTCTTTGCTGCTACGATCATGGACTCTGCGCCCTCCTCCTGTGCTATGGCATCGATTTTCTTCGTCCACTCGTTGCCGTCCTTTGCCGCTGTCTCGTCAACGTTGCAGACGTAGAGCACAGGCTTTGAAGTGAGCAGGAAGAGGTTCTTCGCTGCCAGCTGCTCCTCCTTGGAGTCGAAGGTGACGGTGCGTGCGTTCCTGCCTGCCATGAGAGCGTCCTTGTATGCCTCCATGACGGCAGCCTCCACCTTAGCCTCCTTGTTGCCGGTAGATGCAATCTTCTGTGTCTTCACGAGCTTTGACTCTATGGTCTCGAGGTCCTTCAGCTGCAGCTCCGTGTCGATGATCTCCTTGTCGCGGATAGGGTCGATGCTGCCATCGACGTGTGTGATGTTCTCATCCTCGAAGCAGCGCAGCACATGTATTATGGCATCCGTCTCGCGGATGTTGCCGAGGAACTTGTTGCCGAGGCCCTCACCCTTCGATGCGCCCTTCACGAGACCTGCGATATCCACTATCTCACATGTTGCCGGTACGATGCGTCCCGGGTGTACTATCTCAGCGAGTTTCGTCAGTCGCTCGTCAGGAACGGTGATGACGCCCACGTTTGGTTCTATCGTACAGAAAGGAAAGTTTGCTGCCTGTGCCTTAGCGCTTGAGAGGCAGTTGAACAATGTTGACTTACCAACGTTTGGCAGTCCTACAATACCACATTTTAATGCCATATTCTATATCTTGTTTTTTTAATATATATTTTACATCCATGTCTGACCTATGTCCCAGTGTTCACCATATTTTTTTTATTTCCCGAGATACATGTTGACCACCTCGTTTGCGTCTGTCATGTTTACAACGCCGTCACCGTTGACGTCACCCCTGATGCCTTTGGAAGGACTGGAGGTAGCAGTCTTGTCGAGGCGGATTAGAGTGTTGCCGTTCTTTGAGGAAGATGAAGACGGGGTTTGCTTATACATATCAAGGTAGTACTTGTTGTAATATTTTATTAATGTATGTATGTAACCGGCTGGCAATGTCATTACAACCATGCCTTTGTCGTTCTTTACCTGCAGTGACTTTTTTTCAGAATAGATATTAGCGTTTGTTTTTAGTGTTACAGTACCATCACCGTTGTCTGTAGTTTTATAATATGAACCTTCATATACTTTAACAACAGGTTCGCCATACTCAGCCGTAACATACTCCCAACTGTCATCATTGTTGAAAAGAGTCTGTGAAATAGAGAAAGAGTTGTCAGACTGTGAATTTTCATTCATGTATTCAAAAGAATTTATTTCATCACCTGAAGAATATGTTGTCCTTGTGCCAGGAATCTCTTTCCACTCTGCTGTTGATGCATCAAAGTCTATGGTGTAACTTGTATTTCTTCTGCATACGTAACCATCTTCAAGGGTGTAATATGATGTGGGATATGCAGTCATATACTTATCATACATATAGAATTGACTGCTATTGTAAGCTGTTCCATATTGTGTAGAATAGCTATAGCATGAAGGCAGACCATTAACGTCAGTGAAAGGAACAAAGGTGTAAGAGGTTTCTCGAGCAGATAGTTTCTTTACCATGTCCGTCAAGGACGATGCTTGAATCTCTTTTTGCTGCATAGCCTCAGAATCCCAGTAGCTATAGCGACCGTTACTATAAGATGATTGCATCTTTACACCTGTAATCTTAACCGTAGCTTCAACCTGACAACTGCCGTTGACAGGTGTCTGCACGATAGGTTTGATGACAGCCTTCTGGTTGAAGTTGTCATCATAGATAATGATGTTGTCATCCTGCTTAGCATACGCAACGGTCTTGTTATTTACAGTAAACTCTGCTGGCACAAACTCTAGACTATTGATGCCTGTCAGAACCTCCTCAGGCTCTGCCATTGCTGCTGTAGCTACGAAGAGTGCTACTATGGAAAGTATCTTTTTCATTGTCTTTATTTATTTTAATTTGATAATTCTGCTTTTTTATTCAATTATTTATTCTCCGTTGTGAAACCCTTGATATGGGTGCGCTGTGAGTTTATGAACTGCTGTGAGTTTCCGGATGATAGTAATGCCAGTGCATCGTTGATGTTGTCAATCTGTTTCTCTATGCCCGTCATTCTGCGGTCGTTCATCTCGTTGATCTCATTCTGGTCGGTGAGGATTTCGTTCACGTCAATACGCAGTTGCTTTATCTCGCTGCGCAACTCCTCTACCTGAAGGTTACTTGTAGCAAGCTGCATAAGTGTTCGGCGCATGCTAACAAATGCACGGGTGATGCGAATACTCATATCTACCGCTATTCCGCTGCGCAGTATTCCTGCCAATGCCAATGCTCCGTGTTCGGTGAAAGCATAAGGCATTTTTCGTGTTCCACCCCATGCATCAGAATTGTTAACATTTTTATTTTCAGATGTTTCCAAACTTGATATCACAAATTGTGACATCAAGTTTGCATATTCTTGTCGTGTCAACTGAAACATGAAGTCTTCAGGAAAACGCTCTATATTACGCTTGACAGCCTGATTAAGACTTCTTGTCTCTACCTGATAAAGCATAGCGAGGTCACGGTCCAGCATTACTCGCTGGCCGCGTATCTCGTAGATGAGAGATTCTATGTTGAAGTTTATTACTTCTTCCATTAGTATCTTGTCTTATTGTTTTATCAATATCCTTATTTTCAGTAGTTTCCAAACTTGAAGTCGCAAATTGCGACATCAAGATTGATGTTTACATCCCGAGTCCCTTCACGATGTCCTCGACCTGCTGGGTGCGGGTCATGGTGTAGAAGTGGAGGATGGGGAAGCCGGCTTTGAGGAGCTTCTCGCCCTGCATGATGGCCCACTCTACGCCGACCTTCTTCACGTCGTCGTTGTCGGAGCATGCCATGACCTTCTCCACAAGCTGCTGGGGGAGGTCAACGGCGAAGGTCTGTGGGAGTACCGTCAGCTGGGTCTTGGTGGCGAACGGCTTGAGGCCCGGCAGCACCTCGGCGTTGATGCCTAAGTCCGCGCACTTGTCGCGGAAGGCTATGAGGGTGTCTGCGTCATAGCAGATCTGCGTTGCGATATACTCCGCACCGGCATCGACCTTCTGCTTGAGGTAGCCGAGGTCTGTCAGTGAGTTAGGCGACTCCACATGCTTCTCCGGATAACCTGCCACGCCCACGCAGAAGTCTGTCTTGTGGTGGGTGTTAGGCTCTCCGTCGATGAAGTTGCCCTTGTTCATCTCCATCACCTGCTGAACGAGAGCGTCAGCATGTGCGTGACCCTCCTTGTGAGGCACGAAACGGCTTGCTCCCGGCATGGCATCGCCACGCAGTGCAAGGACGTTCTGTATGCCGAGGAAGTCCATGTCGATGAGAGTGTCCTCGATGTCGTACTTTGTCTGTCCGCCACAGATGAGGTGTGGCACCACCTCGATGCCGTACTTCTGCTTTATGGCAGCACAGACGCCCGTAGTACCCGGACGGCGTCGCACGATGTGCTTCTGTATTAGTCCGTCGGGACGCTCAGTGTATTTTATCTCCTCACGATGGCATGTCACGTTGATGAACGCCGGGTCGTAAGGCATCAGTCGGTCTATGGCGCCGAAAATCTTCTCCAGTCCGTCACCCTTCAGCGGTGGGAGGAGTTCGAATGAGAAGCGAGGCTTTCCGTTTGCTTTCGCAGTATTTATTATGTCTATTACTTTCATATTAGAAGACCCTACCCCCAACCCCTCCCCGTGACGGGAGGGGAGTGGGATATGGGAATATTGTTTTAAATTATTGTCTAATCCAATTTAATCTCTATTTGCTTCGTTTTAACCATTCTCCACATATCTTTCTCCCCTCCCATCACGGGGAGGGGTTAGGGGGTGGGGTCATATCACCCCTATCTTAGACATGAAGATGCACACGATGAGTATCGGGCAGATGAATCGTGCGAGCACGTAGAAGAGGCTCACGAGCGGAGCAAACGCCTTGAAGCGTCCGTAGCTTGTCAGCTGGTCCATAACCTTCTCCTTCGGCATTATCCATCCTACGATGAGCAGCGAGAGGAGTCCGCCGAGTGGCAGCATGATGTTGGCCGTCAGCTTGTCGAAGTTGTCGAAGAACGACATGCCGAAGAGTCCCCAGCCTTCGTGCGACATGCTCAGTGCGCTCAGTATGCCTACGAGTGCGCAGAAGACGGTCATGCAGTATGCACCCTGCGTACGGCTCAGCTTCGTCTCCTGAGAGATGATGGCGGTGCCGATCTCGTGCATGGAGATGGTGGAGGTGAGTGCAGCGATGGTCAGCAGTAGATAGAAGAGTGTGCTGATGATGTAAGCCACGGCATGAGGGAAAGCGTGGTTGAAGACGTTAGGCATCGTCATGAAGACGAGGCTTGGTCCTGCGTCAGGCTGTACGTTGACAGAGAATGCAGCCGGGAAGATCATCAGTCCTGCCATGATGGCCACGAGGATGTCGATGGAGACAATCTGCGTCGTTGACTTCACGATGTTCACCTCATCCTTGAAGTATGACGCATAGGTACAGAGACATGCCGTACCGAGGCTGAGAGAGAAGAACGCCTCGCCGAGAGCCATGAAGACGATGTGTGAGTCCAGCTGCGAGAAGTCGGGCTTGAAGAGGAACTCAATGCCGCTCCATGCGTTGTCGAGTGTGCATGATGCTCCGATGAGTAGTATGAGTAGGAAGATGAGCGTCGGCACCATGATCTTCGATGCCAGCTCTATGCCCTTGCGTACGCCACGTACTATGATGAAGTGTGTGAAGAGAATGAAGACGACACTCAGCAGGCATGGCACGTAGTTGTCTGGCGACATGAGGTTGCCGAAGGTTGTTGTTATCTGCTCTGACGTGCCAATGACATTGTCTGTTATTGCGAGGTAGAGATAGTAGAGGCACCATCCTGCAATGACGCTGTAGAATCCAAGGATGAGTGCGCTGCAAAGTGCTCCCATGATGCCGACCGTTCCCCATGCCTTCTTGCCGCCAGCCTCTTTGTATGCTGCAAAGGAGTTCTTGGCGCTGTTACGTCCGATGATGAACTCTGAGAGCATGCCCGGCACGCCCAGCACCAGTGTGATGCCGAGGTATAGCAGTATGAATGCTGCGCCGCCGCTCTGTCCGCATGTAGTAGGGAAATGCCAGATGTTGCCAAGGCCTACGGCACTGCCGGCGGTGGCGAAGATGACGCCCAGCTTGCTCTTGAACGTCACCTTGTTCTTGTTCTTTATTGGAATCTTCTCTTCCATTATGTTTGTTTTTTGTAATATCTTTTAATTGGATGAATCATATAATGAATATACCACCGACCTTGGTTTTCTAGGCTTTCCTATGTTTTCCTAGAATCTTCTAGGTATTCCTATACATTAAAATACTTCGTTGGCGTGTTGGCGAACATCAGTCCGCAGATGCTTTCGCCTGGGTTTATCATGAAGCTCTCGGTGAGTTCCAGGGGCAGGTGATCCTTGACGTTGAGGATGTCGAACGCCGTTGCCTTTAGCTTGTGGTCAGGACAAGCACCGTAGCCGAACGCCATGCGGATGTGGGAGGTTCCCCACCCTACCCTCTTCTCAAGGTATTCCGACAGGGCTTCCGCCAGACGGTCGCACAGCAGCTTCGCCATGATGGCGTGGTATTCATCGCCCTGAGACTTGTAGTGCGCCTGCAGCTCCTTCAGTCCGATGCCGGCAGTGACCACGAACGGACAGATGAAGTCAGCCCCTATCCCGTCGCTGTGCGATACCCTTCCCTGAGTGGAAGGGGAAGACATGTTTTGCTCGTTCATAATATAGTCCGCCAGGCACTTTGTCTCTGGCTCGTCCTTCAGCGAGCGTGGCATTGGCAGATAGAACTGCTCTGCGTCACGGGTGATGATGATGTTGTCCTCGTCGTCGCTTACCGCAGGCAGGATCTGCGCCATGATGCTGAGGCGCACGGTACCCTGCACCTCCATCTCACGGAGCATCTGCTGCGCATCGGCGAGGAGCTTCTCTGCCTCTGTGCCCTTGCGGTCGTCGCCCTTCAGTCCCCATGCCTGATAGAAGAAGTTCCAGTTGATGAGGTCCTTCACCTTACTTATCTTCACGTCCTCGATGACAGGGAGCATTGCCTCCGGCTTTGGAACGGCCACCTCCCCTACTCTCTTCACGTGGCGGCGCTGGCGTGCCTCGTCGATGGTGAGCAGCGAACGTTTGTTTGCCTCCTCGTTGAGGTAGTTCTCGCGGATGATGCGCTGCTGGCTCTTCAGCTCTGCTATGTACTCGTCGCGCTCGTCGGAGAGCAGTCGTCGGATGATGGCAGGGTTGTCGGCAGCGGCATGTGCGTGAATCACCACTCCGTCAGGATATTCCGGTGCCATCTTCACGGCGGTGTGCAGTGCCGATGTCGTTGCGCCACCCACGATGACGGGTGTCGTCATGCCACGGCTCTGCAGCTCACGGCAGACGCGTATCATCTCGTCGAGCGATGGTGTGATGAGTCCTGAGAGACCTATCACGGCAGCGTTGGTCTTCTGTGCCTCGTCAACGATGGTCTGGGTATCTACCATGACGCCCAGGTCCTTCACGTCGTAGCCGTTGCACTGCGTCACGACACCCACGATGTTCTTTCCGATGTCATGGACGTCGCCCTTGACGGTGGCCATGATGACGGGAGAGTAAGAAGACCCCCTCTCGTCAGCAAGCTGACACTCTCCCCCGTTATGGGGAGAAGTAGATATGGTTTGTTCGTTTATATTCTGTTCAGAGACGTTTAACCCTTCAGAGGTAATATCTCCCTCTACATCACGGGAGAGGGTGCCCGAAGGGTGGGAGAGGGTCTTCATATACGGCTCTATCACTGCCACTGCTTTCTTCATTACGCGTGCAGACTTCACCACCTGTGGCAGAAACATCTTTCCTTCGCCGAACAGTTCGCCGACCTTTTCCATTGCCGGCATGAGGTAGTTGTCTATCACGTAGAGTGGGGCGTTGCCTGTTGTGCCTTCGCCTTTCCCGTTGCTAACGGTCTGTGCTTCGCTACTAGCTGTCAGTGCCTCATCGTTAGCCTTCTGTGCCTCGCCGTTGGCTGTCAGTGCCTCAAGAGCCTCGTTGTATGCGTCGAGGGTGTCTGCCTCTATGTTGTCGGCATTGCCTTTCAGCATAGCCATGGCGATGCGCTCCTTGACGGTGAGCGGTGCGGCAGCTTCCCCGTCTTTGCGGGATAGAGTAGGGGAGAGGCCAGCCTTGCGTGCCTCCTCCTCTTCCTTCACCTTCGTTGCGAAGTCCATGAGCCGTTCGCTGGCTTCTGAGTCCCTATTGAGAATCACATCCTCAACAACCTTAAGCATATCCGCTGGTATCTCGCTGTATATCGTCGTCATGGCAGGGTTCACGATGCTCATGTCGAGACCCTTCTGCATTGCGTGGTAAAGGAACACGCTGTGCATAGCCTGGCGAATGGTGTTGTTGCCACGGAACGAGAACGATAGGTTGCTGATGCCACCGCTCATGTGTACCTCCGGCATCTCCTGGTGTATCGTCTCGCAGGCAGCAATGAACGCCCTGCCGTAGTCGTCGTGCTCCGGCATGCCCGTAGCGACAGCCAGGACGTTAGGGTCGAAGATGATGTCCTCGCCAGGGAATCCGATGCCCATGAGCAGCTTGTATGCCCTGCGTGCCACGCTGACCTTACGCTCGTAGGTGTCTGCCTGGCCGTTCTCATCGAACAGCATAACGACCGTTGCGGCACCCATAGACTTGATGTACTTCGCCTTTTCGAGGAACTTCTCCTCGCCCTCCTTCAGTGATATGGAGTTGACGATGCTCTTGCCCTGTACGCACTGCAGACCAGCTTTCAGTATCTCCCATTTCGAGGAGTCTATCATCACCGGCACGCGTGCTATCTCCGGCTCGCTGGCGATGAGGTTGAGGAATGTCGTCATGGCCTCAATGCCGTCTATCAGACCGTCATCCATGCAGATGTCTATCACCTGTGCACCGTTCTCCACCTGCTGGCGTGCCACGCTCAAAGCAGCCTCGTAGTCCTTTGCCTGTATGAGCTTCTTGAACTTTGCGGAACCGGCCACGTTGGTTCTCTCTCCAATAGATATAAAAGACCCAGAGCCCCCCCTCTGGCTTTCAGCCGTCTCCCCCCGAGTGGGGAGTGAAGTTACCTCCAATGGCTCAAGACCTGACAGTAACATTGGCTTAAAGTCTTTCTTCTCTGGTATAGGACGTGGACGCACGCCCTTCAATGCTTTTGACACCGCCTTGATATGCGCCGGTGTAGTGCCGCAGCAGCCACCGTAGATGTTGAATGGCGCACAGCCATGCAAGCCCACGCCGAGCGGAATGGCAGGAGCCCCTGCATTGTCCTTAGCTATGTTCCCATTTGTCCCTGTGCCATTGCCCTTTGCGGTGTTTCCGCAAAGAGGGAGGCTCTGTACAAACTTCTCCGGTGTCTCGTCGTAGCCGCCCATCACGTTTGGCAGTCCGGCATTAGGATGCACCGAAACAGGGCACTCGGCAATCTCGCTGAGTCTCATCAGCCATGGCAGCAGCTGCTTTGCGCCGAAGCCGCAGTTGAGACCTATGGACACGAGGTTGGCATGCTGCAGTGAGGCATAGTACGCCTCCACCGTCTGACCGGACAATGTGCGACCGGAGGCATCGCTCAGCGTGCCGCTGCACATGATAGGTATCTCCTTGCCCAGCTCTTCCGCAAGGTCGGTGATGGCCTTCACCGCCACCTTTGCGTTCAGCGTGTCGAAGATGGTCTCTACAAGCAGCACGTCAGCGCCACCGTCCATCAGGCCGCGAGCCTGCTCCTTGTATGTGTCGTAGAGCTGCTCGAAGGTTATCTCTCGTGCCGCAGGATTATTAACGTCGGCAGACATCGACAGCGTCCTGTTCGTAGGACCCATGGAGCCCGCAACGATCTTTCTTGATGCGCCAGCTTCTCCCTCTCTGCTGGAGAGGGTAGGGGAGAGGCTCCTCCTCGCGCACTCCGCTGCCGCCTTGCTTATCTCGTACACGCGGTCTTCAAGTCCGTAGTCGGCGAGCGAGAAGCAGTTGCAGTTGAAGGAGTTTGTCTCTATGATGTCAGCACCAGCGGCGAGGTAGTCCTGGTGCATCCTGATGATTGTCTCTGGTTGTGTGAGGCACAACACGTCGTTGCAGCCCTTCAGCGGCACCTGATGGTCTGCAAACAGCTCACCACGGAAATCCTCCTCCGTAAGCTTCAGTGCCTGGAGGTATGTTCCCGTAGCGCCGTCGAGGATGAGCACCCTCTCACGCATTATGTCCAGTATCTCTTGTTTTGTCATTGACAATAATTCTTGTTTTTGTTTATTCGAATGCGCCTATTATGCTTGAGGAGCATCATCGATGACTATCATCGTTATGCAATCCCTACGCACTCCTTACGCGCAAACATACTAATTCAATCTGCAAAATTACTACAAATTTCGCAAATAACCAAAAAAAATAGGGTAGGAAATGCTTTTTCCTACCCTATTTGCGTATTTATAAGCTGTTTCTGCAGTTTGTCAGAAACAATTCTTACGCTATCAGCGAGTCTCTTTCATATCATTATCGAACTTCTCTCACGAGTTTCTTCACGCTGTCCTGCGAGAGTGCCTTCTTGAATGTCTGCTGTTTGTGGATGGTGCCTATGGCTTCGTTCACCGTCAGTGCAGGCTTTCCCTTGAGCACGCAGTCCACCTGTTGGTCTATGATGCCGTTGCGGTATGTCGTGAGGCGCTTCTGCGTCGCATCATATGTGATGGTGAGGTTCCACTTCTTCAGCAACTCTGGAGTGAGCCATTTGCCATCGGTGGTGCCCTGGTGATACTTCCATGAGTCTGCTGTCGCGAGCACGTTCTGACTGTCGTGGCGTGTGCCGTCGATGATGATGTAAGGCTTCTTTGAAGATGCATCGACACCATACTCCACGCCGTTGAGTGTCAGTATCTTACCGCCGTAGGCAGACTGGTTGATGGTGAGGTCAACGCTTGCGGAGAATCCCTTTGAGGCTGTCGTCGTGATAGGCAGTGCGTAGTCCGACATGATGGACGTAGGATAGCCCTCTTTGTATCTGCTGCTGACGATCCAGTAGTAGTAGTCGCCGTTCATCCATGTGAGGCGCAGCGGACTGTTCTGCGTGCCCTCGATGACGAACGGACGGGCGTTAGCCTTCCTGGAGTTCTTTGTAATGGCCTCAGAGGATGTCACCGTACCGTCGTCGCTGAGAGTGTATTTCCATATCTCGTGCTTCTTGCCGTATGTGCCGTCAACAGGAACGCCGCAGTATGCTATGTTCGGGTTGTCACGGTCTATTGCCATGCCGGAGGAGTAGCACATCTCAACGCCTGGCGTGAGGTGGAACTGTCCGCCGCCGTTAGCCACGAAGCTCACCTTCCATGCCGCACCGTTCCACTTCGCATAGTAATAGTCGTGGACGGTCTTTGCGCTGTTGATGCGCGTGAGACCTATCACAGGGTTGCCATCCTTTGCGAATGCCATATTCCAGATCCAGTCGCGTTTGTCCGTTGGAGCATCAACGACGGTGTATGGGTAGCTGCTCTTGTAGGTATCAGTCTTCTCCACCTTGAACGTACCGTTCTGCACGGTGCTGAGCTTCGTGCCCTTCAGGTCGTAGAGGCTCTTGTCGTTGATGTCGAAGACGTTGCAGTAGAGCCAGTTCGGCTGTTCGTTGTCAGGGTGGCCGGTGGTGTATGCAAGGTATATCTTGCTCTTGCCGTCGCACATGTACTTGGCGTAAGGACGAGCACCCGTTGACTGCACCATCTGGTAAGGACCCCACGTGAACCTTACGTCGTCGTTGGCATCAGGCATGCTCATCTGCGCCACCGTAGGATGCCATCCGATGCCGCGCCAGCACATGTAGATATGCTCAGGGTCGTCGGCGAGGATGTAAGGGTTAGGGTAGGTGGTGTTCGCACTTGTAGCAAGGCGCTTCTCCTCGCCCAGCGCCGTGATGTCGCCCGGACGCTTCGAGATGCGGTAGTAGAACGCTGCCTCGTCCGTATGGCGAGAGTAGATTATCATGATGCGCTTGTCGGGCAATACGAGGAACGCAGGGTTGTCGTGGTCGTCAGGCTGGAACCAGCTGCGTATCAGCACCTCGCTCGTCTTGTTCGTCTTCCAATCCACCTGCGTAGCCTTTATCGAACCGTGGCTGTCGATATAGCCGATGTACGTAGCGTTGATGGCCTTGTCCTCACTCTCGTAGTGCAGGGCGCGCGGGTCGGCAAACCAGCACCAGGCACCCTCTTCGGCAACCATCTTGCCGGAGTATTCCCCCGTTGTCTGTGCCTGCATTGTCACGGCTCCGAACAAGCAGAGCGCCGCCGTCATGATTTTCTTCAGTATCATAGAAATATGTTACGTTTAGTGAGTAATTGTCGTGATGTTTAGCAATTATAGAGTTGCAGGGTTCAATTTCTTTGGGCAATAACCGTGGGTAGCCTTTATTCCTTTGAAAGTAAGTCAACCTCCTCTAATGTTATGTTAAGTGTCACTGCAATTACGTTCTTGTCAACACCTGCACCGAGCAGCATCTTGACAGAAGCCTTTAGCATGTCGTCCTGTTTCTTCAGCTGCGCATCCTGTTCCGCCAGCTGCGCATCCTTATTCTTCAGCTGCGCATCCTGTTCCGCCAGCTGCGCTCCCTGTTCCGCCAGCTGCGCTCCCTGTTCCGCCAG
>CAMADY010000072.1 GCA_945831805.1 uncultured Prevotellaceae bacterium | reverse complement strand
AACCAGGAAAGGCAGGACCAGAATCTGCAGTGTTACCATTACACCATATCCCAATCAATTATGTCTTGAAAACAACTTCCTTGTTGATTTCGAGTGCAAAATTACTACTTTTCTTTGAATCCTCCAAATTTTTTCCGAACTTTTTTCAAGAAATAACAAAAAAAAAGTGATTTTGGCATGATTTGGCACTATGCAGCCACAAAAAGTCTGTCATAATGTCATTTTTGGCACACTCATTGTCTTATATGGCACAATGGCACACCGATTGCTCTTATGAGGGCGTGAGGCAAGCTCCCATATAATATATATAATAAGGTGCAAGCCGAACAAAGAGAGAGTTATTAACACAATTAAGAAACAAAACTAAAAAAGAATAGACATCATGGGAAAGATTATTGGTATCGACCTTGGCACAACAAACTCTTGTGTCGCAGTATTTGAAGGCAATGAGCCTGTAGTAATTGCTAACTCTGAGGGTAAGCGCACTACGCCTTCTGTAATAGGCTTCGTAAAGGATGGTGAGCGTAAGGTAGGTGATCCTGCTAAGCGTCAGGCTATCACAAACCCTACAAACACAGTGTTCTCTATCAAGCGCTTCATGGGTGAGACCTACGAGCAGAGCGCTAAGGAGGTTACACGTATGCCATACTCTGTTATTAACGAGAACGGCTATCCACGTGTTGACATCGACGGACGTAAATATACTCCACAGGAAATCTCTGCTATGGTTCTCCAGAAGATGAAGAAGACCGCTGAAGACTATCTCGGACAGGAGGTTACAGACGCAGTAATCACCGTTCCTGCATACTTCTCTGACTCACAGCGTCAGGCTACAAAGGAGGCAGGTCAGATTGCAGGTCTCAACGTACAGCGTATCGTCAACGAGCCAACTGCCGCAGCTCTTGCTTACGGCGTTGACAAGGCAAACAAGGATATGAAGATTGCTGTATTCGACCTCGGTGGCGGTACATTCGATATCTCTATCCTGGAGTTCGGTGGCGGTGTGTTCGAGGTTCTCTCTACAAACGGTGACACACACCTCGGTGGTGACGACTTCGACCAGGTTATCATCGACTGGCTCGCTAACGGCTTCAATGCTGACGAGGGTATCGACCTCACAAAGGATCCAATGGCTATGCAGCGTCTGAAGGAGGCTGCCGAGAAGGCTAAGATTGAACTCTCAAGCTCTACTTCTACAGAGATCAACCTCCCTTACATCTCTGCTGAGGGTGGTGTGCCAAAGCACCTCGTGAAGACTCTCACACGTGCTCAGTTCGAGCAGCTCGCTCACAACCTCATCCAGGCTTGTCTCGTTCCTTGCCAGAACGCAATGCGCGACGCAGGTCTCTCTACATCAGAGATTGACGAGGTTATACTCGTTGGTGGTTCAAGCCGTATCCCTGCAGTGCAGACACTCGTTAAGAACTACTTCGGCAAGGAGCCTTCAAAGGGCGTTAACCCAGACGAGGTTGTTGCTGTTGGTGCTGCCATCCAGGGCGCTATCCTCAACAAGGAGAGTGGTGTAGGCGACATCGTGCTCCTCGACGTTACTCCTCTTACACTCGGTATCGAGACAATGGGTGGCGTAATGACAAAGCTCATCGACGCAAACTCTACCATCCCTTGCAAGAAGACAGAGACATTCTCAACTGCCGTTGACAACCAGACTGCCGTAACCATCCACGTACTCCAGGGTGAGCGTCCAATGGCTTCACAGAACAAGTCTATCGGTCAGTTCAACCTTGAGGGCATCGCACCAGCACGTCGTGGTGTGCCACAGATCGAGGTAACATTCGACATCGACGCCAACGGTATCCTCAACGTATCAGCTAAGGATAAGGCAACAGGCAAGGAGCAGCAGATCCGCATCGAGGCTTCTTCTGGTCTTTCTGAGGAAGAGATCAACCGCATGAAGGCAGAGGCAGAGGCTAACGCTGCTGCTGACAAGGCTGAGCGCGAGAAGATCGACAAGCTCAACCAGGCAGACTCTATGATCTTCTCTACCGAGAACTTCATGAAGGACAACGCCGACAAGGTTCCTGCAGAGGACAAACCAGCTATCGAGGCTGCTATCCAGAAGCTCAAGGATGCCCACAAGGCACAGGATATCGCTGCCATCGACGCTGCTACAGCCGAGCTCAACAACGTTATGCAGGCTGCATCGCAGAAGATGTACGCAGCAGGCGCACAGCCAGGCGGTGCTCAGGCAGGTCCTGACATGGGCGGTGCAGGCTTCCAGGGCGGTGCTCAGCCAAACAATGGTCAGAGCAATGCACAGCAGGGTGCTCAGGATGCAGACTTCGAGGAGGTGAAGTAAAAAGAACAAGCATTCTCCATAAATAAGAATAGCGTGTGACTCACATTCGGGTTACACGCTATTTTCGTTTTATACGCTCGTACAATCCTGTATCAGGGCATCGTTTCTGCGTTCACAAGGAGGTTTAACGGTAAGAGTTTGTAGAGAAAACATGGAATAATCTTGATGGACTTGTTATTGATGACAAAGGATTAAGGTAAAAAGTAGTAATGATTATTCATAGGCTATGCGGAGAGCGGGGATGCCGGTGCGTTGCTGAAGCCATTGCGTGATGCGGTCGGTGGGAAGGATGTTGTTGGGTGAATGCCGGGAGGTGGTGGTATTATTCTTTATTGGGGCAATCTTTATTACGGCGACGATTTGGTGATGAGTGGTGTCGGTGGAGGCGTATTGTCCTTTGGCAATGATGATGCTCTCGACCTGTGGGAAGAGAATACGTAGTTCGGGTAGTAGGGAGGAAGCAAGGGACTCTGTCTCCGTGTAGGATTTCAGTTGTTGCTCTGCTTCATGCAGTTGTTGCGATTGTTTCGTAAGGACAATTTCTGTCTGGCGTGAAGCATCGGTCTTGGTAACGGCGAGACGTTGCAGTTCTTTTGACAAAGTATTGGCATTGCCTTGCACTACGTTCATTGTCACACCGTCAAGATTGTATGATGCCATGCGCTCTCTCCTGCTGGCGATGACAGCCGAATCCACATCGTCACCTATCAGCACGAGGCTGAATGAGCGAGTGTCATAGTCAGGTTGGCAGGAAACAATTGAGGTGCCGGAAAATTCCATTTCTTGTTTTACGAAGTCACGGACGCGTTGTTCAAAAGTATTCTCCCTGACCATGCCGACGGTCAGTATTATAGCAGGCAGGAGGGTGATGAGCACGGTGGCATATACTATTCTCTTCACACGTCGTTCCTGTGCAGGGTCAATGAATTCGTGTTTACGGAAACGCATGATGAACACAACACCAATGAGTGTTGCAAAAACAATGAATATGGTGTTGATAAGGAACAGATACATCGCTCCTGCCGCATACGACCAGTTTGCCGTTGCCAGTCCGAAACCGACGGTACACAGTGGTGGCATGAGAGCAGTGGCAATGGCAACGCCCGGGATTACATTGCCCGTTCGCTGACTGCGACTGGATAGTGCCACGATGCCAGCCAGTCCACCGCATAGTGCGATGAGCACATCGTAAATAGTTGGCGATGTGCGTGCCAACAACTCACTCTGCACTTCCGCTACGGGGGTAACAAGGAAATAGACCGTAGCCGTGACGATGCTGAATGCCGTGGCAATGAGATAGTTCCTCCAACTGCGTCGCAATAGGCCGAAGTCATAGATGCCGACGCCGAGTCCCATGCCTATGATAGGTCCCATCAATGGTGATATAAGCATAGCACCGATGATTACCGCCGCAGAATTGACGTTTAGTCCGAGCGATGCCACAAATACCGCCAGTATCAGTACCCATAGTTTTGCTCCACGGAACTCTACACTCTGCTCCACACTCACTATCACTGCCTTTTCCTCAACGTCATCAAGTCGTAGCAGACCAGCTACGGAACTTCTTATCTTACCAAACCATTCCTTCATAACGAATATAATTTTGCGTTTCTGCAAAATTACACAATTCACATGGTTAAGCAAAGTTCTGGCTGTTAGTATTTCTGAACGCTGGTATTATTATTTTGGGTTAACTGGACACCCTATCTGTTAGATATACATTATAGGTCACGATGCCGGAGTACAGCTCATGACCCTTGCGTAACCATATAAAAAAAGAAATGTTACCTTTTGCAATATTCGTTTGTACGCTGCAAAGGTAACATTTCCATGTTACAAAAATATTAATACGATATTACGATTCTGTTACCGCGCAGAGAGACGTCCGTCATAGACCGGAGACATCCGTGCAATAGAGCGGCTATTAGAAGCAGATGCTGACTTCGTAGTTCATCATCTTCTCCGGCAACAGGTCCGGGTTCGCCATCTTGTAGAGGTAGAGGTCCTTGAATGACGGGTTGCGGTAGCCCTTGCTGAGGTTTGCCTTGACGGTCCATCCCATGCCCGGGTTTACTGCGATGCCACCCTGCGGAATCCACTGCGTCGTAGTTGTCTGCTACGGGGTGCGAGTATATTCCAGCAAACTGTGGTTTGCCATCGAGCATCATCAGCACCTGGCTTGTCGGGTAGCTACCGATGCCGCGCATCTTGATGCCACCACTGCCGCCGTTGCTGCCGATGCGGATGCAGACAGCATGATGCCCACAAGGGCAAGATGTTGTTTGTTGAGAATCATTCCTTTTTCTTAGTTCTTTACTATTTCTGCAAGCATAACTTGCGAAACGAGAGTTAGTCCTTGTATATCACAGACATCGTGAGAGGCATCGGATTGTCGAAGCTGCCGTAGTTCATGTTTACGTCATTGACAACGATAGGTGTTGTAGTAACGTACATGTTCTTTGTCTTTGCTGAGTAATATTTCACGGTAAGTTGGTCGCCAACCTTCAGATCGTTGATCATGTTTGACCAGACGTTCTTCTCGAGTGTCTTGTCTGGTGGGGTTAGTACAGCCTTGCACTCTTCTCCGCAGAAGGCTGCCAGATCGTCACCGCCGTCAAGTCCCGCAACGAGTTCCTGTGGCAGGGATACATACATCACAATGCTGGAGGTAGCCTGCTCCGCTGGCACTGGCGTCACACTATTGATCCACATAGGGGCAGTGAATGTCTGCTTCTCCTTTACCGGTGGTGTAGGGTCCGTAGGGTCTGTAGGATTCGTAGGGTTCGTAGGCGTTGAAGGGGTGTTATTATCTCCTCCAGATGGTGCTATTGGGTCATCACCTCCACCGCATGCAGCCCAGATGAGGGCTGATGCGATGAGGACTGTTATAGTCTTTAATGTTTTCATCTTTCTTGTAAGTAATTGAACATAGATTGTTTGGATTACTTTGTTACCTTCGTTACGACAGTCTTGCCGTCAACGAGAGAGCTGACGATGTATGCGCCACGAGGCAGACTGTTGAGGTCGGTTGTTGGCAGCAGTGCGCCAGCAGCAGTGTAGATAGCCTGTACGTCGCTGAGGACTGCATTGTCAGCATCCTGCGGCACGAAGGTGATAGCTGTTGGATTGCCTACGGAACCGATGATGGCATCTTCCGCAAATGCGATCTTTGACTTTGCCGCAGCGAGTGTCTCGCCGTTGCGCTGGAGCAAGAAGTAGATATCGTCGCTTGCTTCACCCTGGATGGTAAGCAGTGCCTTGCCTTCTGCGTCAACGCTTGCTATGCCACGGATTTCTCCACCTGCCATAGCAATGACCTCGTCACCTTCTGACACGTCCATTCCATCGACAGCTGCGATGATGTTCATGTTGCCGGAATAGAGAACTGGCGATGCAGCCTTTGCACTGCCAGGGACTGGCGATGCCGTTACAGGGAACTTGAAGGTTGCAGGTTCAGCAGTAGCACTACGGTAGAGCATATAACCCTCGCCGCGACGGAGTGTCTCAAGGCTACCTGTCCACTTTGTTCCATCAAAGAGGGCGGACTGCGTAGGAGACTTGATGATATCGTCAGCCTTTGCATCGTAGCCAGCGAGCGCCTCTGCAACGGAAATCTCTGGTGCGCCACCGTTGAAGTAGCCGATGTAGTTCCAGTAAGGGTTGACAACGATGTCGGTGAGTTCCGGATCAATGGCAGTACCGCTTATTACAAGCTTCTTGTCATTCTTTGTATATACCTTAAACATAGAGATTGGGCTGAGAGCATCTTCCTTTGTGAAGTTGCCCACCCACTGCTTGTACTTTGAAGAGTAGGAGGCATACCTGTCGGCAGTCTTCACGAGGTCGTCAGAGGTCCAGTTGCCTGAAGTCAATGCTTCGTTAAGGTTTGTCTGGTTGTCGTTCTTGACAGAGAGTGCTACCCAGTTCCAGCCTGCTTTAAGAGCAAGTTCCACGGTCTCCTTCTTCAGCTGCCACTGCGCCTTGACGGTGAGGTTGCCGGCAGGGACGGTGCTTGGAAGCTCCGGCTTCCATCCACTAAAGGTGTAGCCCGTCTTTGTAGGTGCTGTTGGTGGAGTAACAGTGGTGCCGTACTTCGCAGTAAATGCGTTGATGGCACTGCCGCCGTCAGTGTCGAAAGTGATGGTATAATCGTTCGTAGAGAACATTGCGGTGAACTCTACATCGTTATCCGGCATCGTCGTAATAGTAGTAGGGTCTGGTGACCATCCAAGGAAGTAGGCACCGGTCTTTGTAGGGTTCTGTGCTGGAGGAACGATAGTCTGACCATAGTCGAGCGTTTCCTCCTTGTATGTCTCACCTTCAGAAATGAACTTAACGGTGTGGCTGTTGATCTTCCACTGTGCAGTGAAGGTGACATCGTTGGCTGGTACGACGGTTGCGGTATTGTCCCAACCGGTGAAGGTGTAGCCAGTCTTGCTTGGATTATTTTCTGGTGCTGTGATAGCAGAACCGTAGTCGAGGGTCTCCTCCTTCACGGTAGCGCCGTCAACAACGAACTTCACCTTGTATTGGTTGACCTTCCACTGTGCAGTGAAGGTGACATCGTTGGCAGGTACAACGGTTGTGGTATTGTCCCAACCGGTAAAGGTGTAGCCAGTCTTTGTAGGGTCTGCGGCAGGGGTAATGGTAGAACCGTAGTCGAGAGACTCTTCCTTCACTGTCTCGCCATCAACGATGAACTGCACCTTGTATTTGTTCGGAGTCCACTGAGCCTTGACGGCAAGGTCGCTTGTTGGCATTGTCTCTGGAAACTTTGGCTCCCAACCATTGAACGTGTAGCCGGTCTTCGTAGGATCTGTTGGTGCAGTGATGTTGCTTCCCTCTTCTGCTGTGATAGGAGAAATGGCAGTACCACCATCGGTATCAAACGTGATAGTATGCTTAGGAACAGGTGGTACGTCCGTCACATCCGTAAGCGTTGCAGCTACTGTTCCTGCTACAGGGAGATACGACTCATTGGCAGGAATGCATGGTACTCCAAGGGAGGTCTGAGGGAGTCCTTCTGGGGTGTTAACGAGTACAAGCTTGTCGTTCTTGACAGCCCACACACGCATGGTTGATGCATTGAATGCCGTCGTGGCGGTTGGAGAGCTGACATACTGGTTGTAGAAATATACTCCCTTGAGCTTATTGTCTGCTACGGAGGTATAGTTGCCATAGAGGAGTTCGAGCTTGTTGTCTGCTACATTGGTGGAGCTACACTCAATAAGCACTGGCGTGCCACCAGGGATGACTGCATCGCTTGCGAATTCCTGAAGCTCGTAGGTCTTGTCCGTTACGTTCTTAACGTAGTATGCCTTCATACCTGCAGAGGCAAGCTTGAATGGATAGGACGCGTAGTATGGTGCGTAGTGCTTGCCGCCAGCAGTGAGGCGAGGCTTTACTCCGACGTAATTTTCCGAACCGGTAAGTACAGGAACGAGAGTCCAATATGTGTAGTAGTCATTAGCACTTGGCGATGAAACTGTCTCAGCCTTGAAGTGTTCGAAATTCTGACGATACGATGTCTTAAGGAATATCGTCATTCCAGAAACGACTGTTGAGAGCCTCACAGTATTTTTAACGTTCGTCTGACTCAGCGTAAGATTGTATTTTGTTATTGCTGATACACTCGTTCCTTGCGCTTCCAGATCAACATAGGAACCCTTGTTCTTTATATAGACAACAGACTGCGGATTGAAAAGGGCATTATCCAAGCCTTCCCACAGCTGAAGTGCCTCAAAGGTCTGCTGTGTTGTATTGCCGCTGTTCACTTGTATTGTTCCATCGGTAACATAAGTGTAGAAGTCACCCTTAATTGGATCCATATCGCTATTTTCTCCTCCATTGAGCTTTAGTCCAAGGTTCACGACACGATAGTATCCGTCAGCTACCTGCGCAAGGGAAACAGCAGGCAACAGCAAGAGGAAGAGTGAGAGTATGAGTAATGACTTAAATTTCATTATCATTCATTTTTACTGATTAACAGATTATAAAAAAATTAAAAGTAAGCCATCTTTGTCATCTGGTAAAAATCAGGTTAACAAAAAGGGCTTACTTTTTATTATGCTTTATTGTGGTGGTGCGCCTTACTTAGCGTCACAAACTGCAACACGGTTGAGTTCTGGAACCTCGTATGGCTGGATTGTAGAACCCTTACCAATGCAGTTGATGCGGTCAGCAGGAATCTTGTATGTCTTAACGAGAATGTTCTTAACGAGATTAGCACGCTTCTCAGAGAGTGGGTTGTTGATAGCGTCTGTACCTGTGCCCTTGTCACAGAGACCTACGACTTCAAGCTTTGCATCTGGGTACTTCTTCATGTAGTTAGCAATCTCCTTAACCTTCTGAGCTTCGCTACCGAGGAGCTTGAAGCCTGCGATGTTGAAGAAGATCTCAATGTGGAGTGGTGGACGAGTAGCCTCGACAACCTTCTCTACAGGCTTCTCAACAATCTTCTCTACTACCTTCTCTACGATGCGATCCTTATAGACAACCTTTGGCTGTGGAGCCTCGAGCTTCTTAGAGCAGTATGTCTTTCCGATGTTGTACTTAACACCAGCGAGAGCGTTGAAGTACCAGTCAACATTGCCTGCCTTCTTTGAGTTGTAACGGTCGCCAGTGAGGTTTGCGTTAACCTCTGCTGTTACGGTCCACTTCCTTGAAACCTTGAAGTCTGCAGCAAGACCAGCGTAAGCTACGCCTGCTGCCTTTGTGCCCTTCCAGTCGTAAGACTCCTCGAAGGTGTTGTCGTTGTATGTTACGAAAGTGCCCTGATCTGTGAGAGCGTTGTGCTCCTTGTTACCCCAGTGGATGTTGAGACCTGCACCAAGGATAGCGTAGATGTCAACGAGACGGTTAGGATTAACGCCAGAGATGAGGTTTGACATGTTGAAGGTAGCAGCGATTGTAGGTGCTACGTAGTTGTACTTCCAACGATAGTCAATCTTCTCCATTGGGTAGTAGTTGAGGTAGTCGTAGAGTGAAGAGCCACCCTTGCTCTGCCATGCGCTGACAGCGAAGCGAGCACCAACGACAGAACCGAACTCATAACCTACAGAGAGCTGTGCTGCTGGAGAGATGAGGTCACCGAAGTCAATCTCACCAAGTGTGTACTGAGCACCGAACTGTGCCTGAACGTATGCATGTGGTATTACCTTATGGCAAACGCTGTCCTTCACATTCTTGCAGAGCATGCCAGCAGTTACCTGACAGTCCTTTGAACATTCCTTCTTTGCCTCCTGTGCAGAAGCGCTGAGGGCTACCGTAGCAAGCATTGCAGCGAATAAAGTATTCTTGATATTCATGATTTTCTGTTTTTTATATTTTATGTATGTTTTGTCTATTTCAGAAGTCCAAAATCCTTTGAGAGAGCCGAGGCTGTTACTGTTGCGTTGGTAACTGATGCCTATGGTTTGAAGAGCAACGGTTTGCTTGACGGACGGTGGCAGGTGTATTGCTTGCCACGGAAGGAGATTGTGAGATTGTCCTTGTTGAGGTTGTAAATCTCAGCCTCTTCCACATCATACTGATGACGGTCGCCTGCTACATCCTGTACACCTACGGTATAGATGTAAAGCTTTCCGTTGAGCAGCTTCCATTCTCTGAAGCAGAGTTCATCATTGTTTATGCTCGACATTCCACCTTTGCCGTTGAAGTCAAAGCCGCGGAACTTCTTCTCGTCATAAATCCATCTGCCGGAGAGCTCTGTGGTATTGATTGCTATGGAGATGCTCTTGTTCCTATTATCAGGTAAGAAAGAGTAGTCGTCGCCAACCGTCATGGAACCATGGAAACGTCCTGTCGTCACTGCCTCGTGATAGCAGTAAGACTTTTTTGCGCGAGAACCTGACAACGTGATATAGACAGAGTCGTTATCATACTTGTCAAGGTGTGCAAAAATAGCCTCATCAGGGGTATTGTCCAGCTTCTCTACCTCAGGATTTACCGGTTTCTGCTCTCCTATACCCTTCTTCTTGCTATCGCTGCAGGATGTGCAGGATGCAAGAAGAATGGTTAGTAAGAATACTGGAATATATACAAAACGATACATTTTAATATATATGTTCAGTACTTAGAGGAATCTATTACTTTGTGTAATTGATGATGTACTCTTCCTCGACGCTCTTGCCGTAGAAGTCAACAGCGTAAAGCTGAATCTTGTTAGCACCAGCGTTGAGGTATGAAGTGATGTCAACAGACTTAACGTTACCGTCGAGAGCCTTCTTACCGTCAACAGTTACGACAGTACCGTTAACCTTGATAGCCTTGCGGAGGATAGGAGCAACGATTTCAGCAGAGTATGTTGTTGGAACAACAGTAACAGTACCCTTAGCCTGAGAAACAGCACCACGGAAACCGCAGATACCGAAGCCATTGTCAGAGTTGATGAAGAGTGTTGGCTTGAAGAGGTATGGACCGTACTTGCCAACCTTGTTAGCAATCTTGTCGGTATAGTTCCAAACCCTGTCGAGGAACTTGGCATCCTTAACCCTCTGCTCAAGCTTCTTGATGTGAGCAAGCATGTCGTTAGCATCCTCCAGGAGCTTCTCCAATGCACCGATAAGGTCGTTGGTGTCATCGAAGCCTTCATTGATCTGGTTGATGATATCTGTGAAGCGAGCAGTCATGTCAATCTCAATCGTCTTCTTGAATCTAACAGTGTACTCTGTCACACCTTCCTCACCTTCCTCTGGAGCTCTAACTGTTGCATTAACAGCAATCTTATTCTCATCAGCAAGGTACTTGAGAGTTGTCCACTCCTTCTCAACGAGCTTACCATCCTCTACTTCATACTTTGTGCAGATAGTCTTCTCAGCAAGAGCCTGAGACATGTCGATAGATGTTTCAGCCTTGAACTTGAGAGTCATAGTGGTATCAAGCTGGTAAACAAACTTCATTGCATCCTCAGGAACCTTCACGTGGTCGATAGTGTCGATCTTGAGGAGCACATCCTCGATGTCACCACTGAGATTGCCGAGCATGAACTGCTTGTCAAACTCGTCAACAGCCTTCTTGGCTACCTTCTTGGTAACCTTGGTAACCATCTGCTTAGCCTTGTCGTAACCACGCCAGTAGCTGCCACCCTCCTTGAAGATATCGTCAGCAGTGTTGAAGCCGAGAGGCTTGACAGCAGCAGCAGCGATGTTATAGTTAGAGTAGATGCTCTTTTCTGTATCGAGCTCCTTGTAAGAGCACTTAACACCGAGAGCCTGAAGCTTATTGAGTGAGCGTGCAGCATCGAAGCTAACCTTAGCGAGATCCTTAAGAACTGGCTTAGCAGCAGTCTTGTTCTGCTCACGTACGAAAGCCTTAACATCATTGATGATCTGAGTCTTGTCGATGTTCATGTTACCAACAACATCAAGGGTTTTGTCTGTTCCGAGACCCTTAAGTGTGAGGTTTGCAGGAATCTCATAGAAACCATTGTCTGCTGCAGAACGTGTATAGCCGAAGTGCAGGAGGTCATAAGACTTCTTGAGCTTGCCGAGTATAATACCGCTTGCGTCGTCATTGCTGTTAACGAGCTGGAGGTCAAGACCTGTGAAGTCAACAGTGTTAGGATTTACAGTGAGGTAGATTTTACCTGCATTGCCCTCACGGTCATCGATAAGTGTACCCATGCTCTTTACAGGATCGTATGCATAGTCAAAGAACTGGATTGGCTGATCGTAGTAGTTGAAGTAGCCAATGAGCATGTCTGTCTGTACGTTGCTGATAACAGAGTTGTAAGAACCGAATGCTGGATTGTAAACCTGCTGGATTGTAATGCCTGTAACGAGCTTGGCAATAGTCTCCTCGATAGCGTCGAGGCGCTCTGTGATCTCGTCAATCTGATTCTGGAGGTCTTCGAGAGTCTCGTTGATTTCATCGATATCTTCCTGGATATCCTCGATATTTCCCTCTGCAGTTTCCATACGCTCCTGAAGATCCTTAACGTCCTTTACAAGGCCTGCCTTCTCATTTCCTACAACACCCTGGAGAGTCTCAACCTTCTCAACGAGCTCAGCGAGCTCAGAAGCTGTAGCGAAGTGCTCAATCTCCTCACCAATCTTGATGCCGGTGATCTTCTTAGGATCTTCCTTGTCGTCCTTAACGAACTCAACAACAAGATCAGAGCCCTCAGAGAACTGGTACTCCTTCTGACCTACCTTAATACCAACAACCTTCTTAGCTGGGTCGTTGTCCTCATAGATGAAGTCGACATACTCCTTCAGGTAGTGCTTAACGTCATCCTGCTGAAGTCCGATGAGGTTACCCTTATCGTCAAGAATGAACTTACAACCACCCTCAGTGAAGTAATGCTTCTCGCCATTGATTTCCATACCAATGATGAGTTTATTATCCTCAGAATACAGGTACTTGACACCATAAGTCTCTTCACCGATCTTCACGCCAACAATCTTGGCACCCTCCTTAACGAAGGAAACCTTCTGGTTCTTAATATCGAGGAGATCATTGAGGTTGATGTCCTCTTTTCCTGGAATTGTGAAACCGATAACGTTACCATTTGCATCGGTCTTGAAGCCTGCGTCGTTGAGAGCCGCATCGTTGAGGAACTTAATTGGATCATCACCGATAATGATACCGATTGGGTTACCATTAGCGTCAGTAAGAGGCTGTACCTTCTGAGTTGTTGCCTTCTGACCGTCACCAGTCTCTACGGTGATAGTACCGTCAGCGTTCTGGGTAACCTTACAACCACAACCGTTGAGGACACGAACCTCAAGATTGTCAATCTTCTTCTGCATGTCGTCAACTTTTGCAAGAAGACCAGAGAGATCAATCGTCTTGGCAATTGCATTCTGGTAGTTGTCCTCATTGTCATCCTTACAAGATGTAAGAACGAAAGAAGCTACGAATGCAAGAGCAAGAAAAAGCTTTGCTGTAAATTTCATTTTCATTTTGTTAATATTTTAGTTGTTTGTTATTGTCGAATGACTGCGTCATATACGGATACACTACGCACTTTTTAAGGTAC
>CAMADY010000071.1 GCA_945831805.1 uncultured Prevotellaceae bacterium | reverse complement strand
GAAGCCTGGAATAGCGTGGATACCGATGCCACCGAATGAGCATGGATCAACATCGAGGAACTCACCCTGAGCGATGTAAGAAACAAGCTTAGCGTCAGAGTTAGACTGGATGCGGAACATTGTTGACTTACCAGGAGCAATCTGACCTTCGAGAGTACCCTTTGTGATATCTGGACTCATGAGACGAGCCTGAATGAGCTGATACTTAATTTCGCAGCTCTTCATGCACTGTGAACATGTGTTACCGCAGTGGAAGCCCATGTAGAGGTCCTTGAGGTCTGCACCTGCGAGGCTTGCACCAGCTGGGATAACGTCAGCAGGAACAGAGTTGTTGATATCAAGAAGTGTTGCAGGCTTCTCAGTAGCGCACTCTGCCATGAACTCAGAGAGAGCACCATAGAGGTCAACCTCACAAGCTACAGGAATACCACGACCGGTGAGGCGTGAGTTAACGTAGCAAGGCTCGAACTCGAAGATAGGCTGCCATGCTGGCCAGCACTTGTTAGCGAAGACAGCATACTTAGAGCCACCCTTCTGGTTCTCATACCAGTCGAGGAGAGTAACCTCGAGCTGAGCCATCTTGTTGATAATCTCAGGATACTTGTTGCCCTTACCAAGCTCAGCCTCCATATCCTTAGCAACAGCAGCTATTTCCTCTGCCTTACCTGGCTTAGCGAGAATCTCGTCGAATGCCTTCTTGAGGTCGAGCTCAGAGTTCTCCTGAACCTCGATACCGAGATCGTACATTGGCTGGATAGGTGCGTTACAAGCGAGGAAGTCCCAAGGACGTGGACCGAAGCCGATAACCTTGAGGTTGCGAACACCGACAACAACGCGAGCGATGTTGCGGAAGTCAGCAAGTTCCTTGACAGCCTCCTGAGGAGTTACGTTTGGATACTCTGGGATATATACCTTAAGGCGACGGAGACCTACGCTATAAGAGAAGTTGAGGACACCACAGAGAGCGTCACCACGGTCGTTAGCGAGGTTTGCCTTGCCTTCCTCCTTAGCAGCGAGAACCATTGCAGGACCGCCGAACTTCTGGCAGAAGAGTGTTGTAGGACCCTCTGGACCGAAGTTTCCGAGGAACATACAAACGGCGTTGATACCATTCTCCTTAGCCCAGTCAAGTGCCTTATAGGTGTCAACATCGTTCTCGATAGTTACAGGACAAGCGTGAACTTCTGGGAGTCCAGCCTTCTTTACCTCCTCCATAACAGCTGCAAGACGAGCCTGTGTAAGAGTTACTGGGAAACAGTCGCGGCTAACGCCAACGATACCCAGTTTTACTACTGGTTGATTGATCATAATGTAAAAAAATATTGTTTATGTACTAAATATTGGTTAGACATCGATTGATGTTTATGAATGCAAAATTACAACAAAAAAGCGAAATATCGAAATATTCCGCCTCTTTTTTATGTTTTTTTATTATATGTGACACAAAAAGAAATGTTTTGTTTACAAATGAAGGGGGAATGACTCTATTTTCACCCCTGTTACATACTTGTTATAGAAACTATAGCCTTACGAATTTGGGCTACAGAACCTCCAGCTTTGCGAATTTGAGCAACAGCTGACGTGTTCCCTCGTTTCGGAAATCTACTACAGCCTTAGCATTCTCGCCAGAGCCCTCTATACTTTTAATGACACCAACGCCAAAGCGATTATGCTTTACGGTTGCTCCCGGCACGATACCCTTTGTTGACGATGTACCCTGCGTCGTGATAGGAGAAGAACCTCCAGTAGATAATGCCCTTTCCACCTTCCGCATGTTGGTACCTCTTGCAGCGAGCTGGGCTGCAAAGCTATCTGTATAAGGGTTTGCTACCTTCGGCTTCTCAGGATGTGTGACACGTGGTTTTGGATCTGCCATGAACTGACTCGCAACCGGTTTGCTGTTCTGCATACCGAAAAAGCCCCTGCGGCCTGAAAAGCGAAAATCATCGAAGTCATCGAAACAGCCGGAAGAGAAGCTTCGCCCTCCCCTACCCGATGAAACGGATGATTTTGAACCCATGCCATCAAACGTAATGAGGCGGCTGTCAATGTCTCTAAGGAAGCGGCTTGGGCTGTCAAACTCCATTTTACCGTAGCGATAACGGCTCTTGGCGTATGTGAGGGTACAGTATTTCTCGGCACGTGTGATGGCGACATATAGCAGTCGGCGCTCCTCTTCCAGCTCACGCTTGCTGTTGACACTGAGCGGTGTAGGGAAGATATTTTCCTCCATTCCACCGACATAGACGCATGGAAACTCCAGTCCTTTTGCACTATGTATTGTCATCAGAACTACCTTCGGCTGATTGTCCTCCGTATCCTCACGGTCGCTGAGAAGTGCCACCTCATGAAGGAAGTCGAGAAGTCCGGTTGGTTCGCCCTGTTCCTTCTGCAGCTGCACGAACTCCTGCATCGAGGACATAAACTCCTCCAGATGCTCCTGCTTCGAGAGATATTCCGGTTCTGTGCTTGAATAGATGTCCTGCGTGATGCCCGTCTGCTTCAATATATCCTTTCCAAGTGTAAAGGCATCGTCCATTACGAGTCTTTCAATGAACGATTCAATGAGCATCTGGAAGTTCTTCAACTTCGTAATGATGCCCTTGTTAACGTTGAGGGATGTCATCTCCGGATTGGCTATCACCTGCCACATCGTCATGTTAGCGTCCCTTGCAGCTTGGGCAACCTTCTGCACTGTGGTATCGCCTATTCCACGTGCCGGATAGTTTACGATACGTTTCAGTGCCTCTTCATCGTCCGGATTGGCAATAAGCCTCAGATAAGCCACGACATCCTTGATTTCCTTACGCTGATAGAAGCTCAGGCCTCCATATATTTTATAAGGTATGTTCTGCTTCATCAACTGTTCCTCGAACGTACGGCTCTGATAGTTCGTACGATAGAGTATAGCGAAATCGCTATGCGTGAAGCCAAAGGCGCGTATCTTCTTCTTGATATCGTTGCAGACATAGATAGCCTCCTCACGATCACTCGCAAGTTCGGTGAGGGTTATATTCTCTCCATCGTCATTTTTACTAAAGACAGTTTTATCTATCTGGCGTTCATTCTTGTGTATCAGGCTATTGGCAGCTTCTACTATTCTTTTTGTTGAACGGTAGTTCTGCTCCAGTTTGAAGAGCAAGGCACCCTGGTATTGTTTCTGAAAATCAAGGATATTGTCGATATTTGCACCTCGGAAGCCGTAGATACTCTGTGCATCGTCTCCCACTACGCAGACATGCTGGTGGGCAGATGCCAGCTGAAGTATTATCTGCTGCTGCGCATAGTTCGTATCCTGATACTCATCGACGAGGAAATAGCGGAAGCCGTTGGCGTATTTCTCACGTATCTCATCGTTGTTCTTCAACAGAAGGAAGGTGTTTACGAGGAGGTCATCGAAGTCCATGGCATTGCTCAGTCGGCATCGCTCGCTATACACCTTATATATATTAGCCATCTGCGGCATCTTCGAAGCAAAGTCGCGAGCCTGTGCCTCATGGTCAACCATGTAGTCTGGAGCAAGAATAAGGCGGTTCTTCGCCTCCGAGATACGGCAATGCACATCTGCCGGACGATAGGTTTTCTCATCAAGTCCCAGTTCCTTTATTATAGCCTTGCATAAGGAACGCGAGTCTGCCTCATCGTAGATGGTGAAGTTGCTGCCGTAACCAATCTTCGTAGCCTCACTACGCAGTATCTGCGCAAAGACAGAGTGGAAGGTACCCATTCGCAGATAGCGCGCCTGTTGCTGCCCCACAAGGTTGCCGATACGCTCCTTCATCTCCTTCGCAGCCTTGTTGGTGAAGGTCAATGCCATTATCTCCCACGGCTTTATGCCCTGGGTAAGGAGGTAAGCAATCTTGTATGTCAGTACTCTCGTCTTGCCGGAGCCCGCTCCTGCAATGACAAGCGAAGGGCCGTCAATGTACTCTACGGCAGCCTTCTGCGAGTCGTTAAGGTCTTGTAAGAACTCTATCGTTTGCATTTCTGTTTATGATATTCAGAAGATCACTTAGCAATAACTATGCTTTTACGATGTAATTAGATAGCTATTAGAAGAAATTATCTAGAAAATTTGGCGTAATTAGATAGCTATTAGAATGAATCCTCTAAAAGATTCTGTCGTAATCAATAAATTATTACTTCTCGTTCTCTATCTTTCTGTAAGGCCATTTGACAAAGTTCATTTCCCTAACGATGCGTTTTTGCCTCTTCAGCATATAGCTTGATGGGTCTTTCGATGAGAACTTTCGCGGATTAGGCAGCGTTGCTGCAATGAGTGCGCAGTCACGTTTGGAGAGTGTTTCGGCAGTCTTCTCGAAATGGTCCTCTGCCACTGCATCGACGCCATAGATACCATCGCCCATCTCTATGGAGTTAAGATAGACCTCCATGATGCGCTCCTTGCCCCAGACGAACTCTATAAGTACGGTAAAATACATCTCAAGTCCCTTACGGACCCACGAGCGTCCCGGCCAAAGAAACACGTTCTTGGCGGTCTGCTGGGTGATAGTGCTGGCGCCATGCATTGTGCCACCTTTCCTGTTATGCTTCGCAGCTTTCTGTATAGCGTCGAAGTCAAAACCGTGATGCTGGAGGAATCGGGAGTCCTCACTTGCCATAACAGCCTTCGGCATGTTGGGAGTCATCTCGTCGATAGACACCCATCGATGGTGCATCTTAGGCATGTGACCATCGCCAACCTGTTCTGCAATACGTATAAACATAAGTGGCGTAAACCAAACCGGCACCACCTTATAGAATACAACAGCAAGGATAGTAGAAGCAAAGAATGCAACTACTATCCACTTTATTATTTTACCCACGCAAGGTAACGATGTTATTCCCATACGAAAAATATTACTGAGCCTGCTGCTGCGCAGCCTTTATCATCTGTTCAGAAGCATAGAGGTAAATCTCCACGCGGCGGTTCTTCTGGCGTCCCTCAACGGTTGCATTGTCAGCAACAGGATTGCTTGAGCCGTAACCATTGACGTTCTTCATCTGTGCATACAGCACTCCGTTCTGTGTAAGGTAGTTAGCCACTGCCTGCGCACGATTGAGAGAGAGCGGATTGTTGATAGCATCAGAGCCGGTAGAGTCGGTATAGCCTTTCACATCGATAGACACGTCAGTATTCTGGCGCATGATGTTCGCGAGGTTGTTGAGCTCCATCTTGCTGTCATTGCTGAGGTCTGACTTGTTTGTGGCAAAGAGAATGCCGGAGTTGAAGGTAACCTTCACTGCGTCAAGGCCATTATTGTCCTGTACGGTCTCTACCGTAGCGTCTGGAAGTTGTGCGGCTGCTGCCTTCTTCACCTTATCCATACGATGACCTACGATAGCACCTGTGCCGGCACCTACGGCAGCACCGATGGCTGTTCCTATACCTGCATTTCCGGCAATAGCACCGATGATAGAACCAAGGGCTGCACCGCCACCGGTTCCTATAATGGCACCCTGACCTGTCTTACTCATATTATTCCACGTGCCACAGCTTGAGAGGCAGACGCAAAACCCAAGGATAAGAGCTGTAAATTTAATTGCTTTCATAAGTCTTTATATTTTAAAAGTTATACATTATATGTTTTTTGCTATTTTCACTTTGCAAAGGTAAACAATTTTCTGCTATAAAATGATTATTTTGACAAATAATGTTGGTTTTTACAACTTTTTTTTGTATTTTTGCACTCAAATTCAAATTATTTAATATAGAGTGAACCATTAAATTCAATATTTTAAACAACAAAGACAATAGAAAATGGAAAAAAGCGCATTACAGATTGCACGTGCAGCCTATCAGCCAAAGCTTCCACAGGCTCTTCGTGGTGCCCTCATTGCAACAGAGGGTGAGGCAACTCAGTCAGTAGCTGATCAGGAGGAGGTTCAGAAGCTCTTCCCTAACACTTACGGCATGCCAATGATCAAGTTCGAGCCTACAGAAGGCGAGATGGTAACAGCTCAGATGAACGTGGGTGTTATACTCTCTGGTGGTCAGGCTCCTGGTGGTCACAACGTAATCTCTGGTCTCTATGACGGTATCAAGAAGCTCAACCCAAAGAACAAGCTCTATGGCTTCATCCTTGGTCCTGGCGGTCTTGTTGACCACAAGTACATGGAGCTCACTGACGAGATTATCGACGAGTACCGTAACACTGGTGGCTTCGACATCATTGGTTCTGGCCGTACAAAGCTTGAGAAGAAGGAGCAGTTCGACAAGGGTCTTGAGATTCTCCAGGCTCTCGACATCAAGGCTCTCGTAATCATCGGTGGTGACGACTCTAACACCAACGCTTGCGTACTCGCAGAATACTATGCTTCTATCGGTGCTGGCGTACAGGTAATCGGCTGCCCTAAGACTATCGACGGCGACCTCAAGAATGACGCTATCGAGGCTTCCTTCGGCTTTGACACTGCTACAAAGGTATATTCCGAGGTTATCGGCAACATTATGCGTGACTGTAACTCTAGTAAGAAATACTGGCACTTCATCAAGCTCATGGGCCGTTCTGCTTCTCACGTTACTCTCGAATGCGCTCTTCAGACCCACCCTAACATCACCCTTCTCGGTGAGGAAGTAGAGGCTAAGAACCAGACTCTCGACGACATCGTGACATACATCTGTGAGACTGTCACCGATCGTGCTAACCTCGGTATGAACTACGGTGTGGTACTCGTACCAGAAGGACTCATCGAGTTTATCCCTGCTATCAAGAAGCTTATCGCTGAGCTCAACGACCTCCTCGCTGCTAATCAGGCAGACTTCGAGATGGTGGCTAACGACAAGAAGATTTCTTACGTGCTCAAGCACCTCTCTGATGAGAATGCTGCTATCTTCAAGTCTCTCCCTATCTCTGTTTCTCGTCAGCTTGCACTTGAGCGTGACCCACACGGAAACGTACAGGTTTCTCTCATCGAGACAGAGCAGCTCCTTGCTGAGATGGTTGCAAAGAAGCTCGCTGAGTGGAAGAAGGATGGTATCTTCACTGGTAAGTTCGCTACACAGCACCACTTCTTCGGTTACGAGGGACGTTGCGCTGCTCCTTCCAACTGGGATGCAGACTACTGCTACTCTCTCGGTTTCAACGCTTCAATGCTGATGGCTGCTGGCAAGACAGGTTACATGTCTTCTATCAAGAACACCTTCAAGCCTGCTGACGAGTGGATCGCTGGTGGTATTCCTATCACTGCTATGATGAACATGGAGAAGCGTTCCGGCGAGATGAAGCCAGTTATCAAGAAGGCTCTCGTTGAGCTCTCTGGCAAGCCATACAAGTACTTCGTACGTCATCGTACAGAGTGGGCTCGCAACACAAGTTTCATCTATCCTGGCCCAATCCAGTACTTCGGTCCTTCTGAGGTTTGCGACCGTCCTACACTCACACTTACACTCGAGCAGGAGTAAGGCTTAATTGAAAATGGATAACTGACTATCGTTTTCTATTTTCGGTTACCTCATTTTCAATTTCAAACACAAATGACAAAGAAACGCCGACATACAAAGAGTTCCTCTCATCTGCCTAAAAGACTTTGGTGGATGGGAGGAATTTTTGTTGCCTTCGTTTACATCTTCGTATTCTATTATTTCTTTGTAGGACCTACAGGGTTCCGATGGAGGGCACTCTATGGCGATGCTTCATATCCAGAAGGTGAAGGCTTTGAAATACAAGGCATAGACATCAGTCACTACCAAGGCACAATAGATTGGGAGCAGCTACGCAATGCCATGATACAGAAGGCTCCTGTGCGCTTTGTTATAATCAAGGCCACCGAGGGATCATCGCTCATTGACGAGAATTTCAAGGACAACTTTTACCAAGCACGCGAGTATGGCTTCATAAGAGGCGCATACCATTTCTATAGCGTCAAGAGTTCGGCACGCAGCCAGGCGCAGTTCTTTCTTGACAACGTGAAGCTTGAGAATGGCGACCTGCCACCTGTTCTTGACGTGGAGCATAAACCAAAGGACCAGTCGATAGAGGATTTTCAGAAAGATGTGCTGCTTTGGTTGCATATCGTGGAGGATCGATATCACGTAAAACCGATAATCTACACCTTTTATAAATTTAAGCAGCAGTATCTCTCCGACAACAGGTTTGATGCATACCCATACTGGATTGCTCACTACTATGTTGACAAAATGGAATATCAGGGCGAATGGAAGTTCTGGCAGCATACTGATGCAGGTCGTCTGCCTGGCATCAAGGGTTATGTGGATTTCAACATCTACAACGGCTCTTACTATGACCTGAAGAAGCTTACAATAGACGATATTGAAGATTAAAGCATACTACAACACAACTATAAAGCATAAACAACACCATAAAACAGAAGAAAAACACACAATTTTGTTTTCACATTGAAAAAAAATACGAAAATATTTTGTTATTTTGAAAATTATCTGTATCTTTGCACCATAATCCTGAAATTGATTTTTATCAATTAAACCGGAATCTAAATACAAACAGTATATTTACAAAAACAATATTATAAACCTTAAGCGTATCTATGAGTTATCTAAAGTTTGAAAAAGCACTGATGACCAATCTGCAGGAGTCTCTTAGAAGAGAGGTTCTTCGCACTAGTCGATCAGGTGCTTACTCTGCAAGTACGGTAGTAGATTGCAACACGCGAAAGTATCATGGTCTCTACGTAGTGCCTATTCCAAGCATCGACAATGAGAACCACGTCTTATTGTCTTCTCTTGATGCCTCTGTCATTCAGCATGGGGCAGAATTTAATCTCGGCCTTCACCTCTACCAGGGTGGAGTATTCAGTCCTAACGGTCATAAGTACATCCGTGAGTTCAACTGCGAAAAGGTGCCAACGACAATCTATCGTGTCGGAGGTGTCGTTCTGCGCAAGGAGGTTATCTTCCAGGCTTACAACGACCGTGTGCTCATCCGCTATACTATCGACGATGCACACTCACCTGTAACACTCCGTCTGCGCCCATACCTCGCTTTCCGTAGGGTTGATGAGCTCACACACGAGAACTATCAGGCTATGCGTGACTACAAGACTGTAAGCGGCGGTATCAAGACTACGATGTATCACAACTACCCTCAGCTCTTCATGCAGATTTCCAAGAAGAATGAGTTTGTATTTGAGCCTAACTGGTACAAGGGTATTGAGTACTACAAGGAGCGTGATCGCGGCTACGACTGCGTAGAAGACCTCTACGTTCCCGGCTACTTCGAGATTCAGTGTAAGAAGGGTGATGAGATTGTCTTCACTGCTTCACTTGACGAATGCAAGCCAAGCACACTGAAGAAGCTCTTCCAGAATGAGGTTGAGGTTCGCAAGCCTCGTGACAATTTCTACAACTCACTCGTTGCGGCTGCACACCAGTTCCACTATCGCGACAATGGAGAGCAGTACCTGCTTGCAGGCTACCCTTGGTTTAAGGTACGCGCACGCGATACATTTATATCATTGCCAGGACTCACACTTGCCATCAACGAGCCAGAGCACTTCCGCGTTGTCATGGAGACAGCTATGAAGGGCATCTATGACTTCATGCTCGGCAAGCCTTTATCAGTAAAGATTTATGAGATAGAGCAGCCTGACGTTCTTCTTTGGGCTGTATGGGCTGTTCAGCAATATGCAAAGGTACAGGGCATAGAGGAGGCAAATAAACTTTACGGTAAGATCGTCAGCGATATTCTTCAGTACATCGACGGCGGAAAGCACATCAACATACAGCTCATGAGCAATGGTCTTCTCCACACAGAAGGTCGCGAGAAGCCAATGTCATGGATGAACAGTGTTGCTAACGGCAAGCCTGTTGTTCCACGTACAGGTTATCTTGTTGAGGTTAACGCACTTTGGTATAATGCACTGAAGTTTGCAGAAGAGTTTGCTGCACTCAACAACGACGAGAAGAACGTAGCATTCCTTCAGAAGAAGGCTGAGCTAGCAAAGGAATCTTTCCAGAAGTTGTTCATCACAGAAGCTGGTTATCTTCTTGACTATGTAGAGGATGGCATCTACGATCCTAACGTTCGACCTAACATGATCTTCGCTGTTGCTGTTGATTACTCTCCATTGGAGACACCTCAGCAGAAGACTGTCATCGACTTCTGCACACGTGAGCTTCTGACACCTAAGGGACTGCGCACACTCTCTCCTAAGAGTGGTGGCTACAATCCTATGTATGTCGGTCAGCAGACAGTACGTGACTACGCATATCACTCAGGTACGGCATGGCCATGGCTCGGCGGATTCTATATGGAGTCACTGCTGAAGGTTTACAAGCGTACACGTCTGAGCTTCGTTCACCGTCAGATGGTTGGTTTCGAGGACGAGATGATGTACCATGCTACTGGCACTATCTCTGAGCTCTTCGATGGTAACCCTCCATTCCACGGACGTGGTGCAATGGCATTCGCAATGAATGTAGCAGAGATTCTGCGCACCATCTCTCAGATTGATAAATACGAGAATTACTAACCATAGGAACACAAAAAGACAACGACAATGAAAGTATTAATGTTCGGATGGGAGTTCCCTCCAAAGATATACGGTGGTCTTGCTGTGGCTTCTTACGGCATCACAAAGGGACTTGACGCACAGGGTGATGTAGAAACAACATTCTGTATGCCTAAGCCATGTGGCGACGAGGAGAAGTTCCTCAAGATTATAAATATGAGTCAGGTGCCTGTTGCATGGCGTGACGTACAATACGACAACATCAAGGATCGTTTCGTTGGTCACACAGCAGAAGACTACTACCGTTTCCGTGACCACATCTATGCAGACTTCAACTACATGCAGGGTCTCGACGATATGGGATGTATCGGTTTCGCCGGTGGCTATCCAAGCAACCTTCACGAAGAAATCAACAACTTCTCAATTATTGCTGGCGTACTGGCTCGCTCTGAGCAGTTTGAGCTTATTCATGCTCATGACTGGCTCACCTACCCTGCTGGCGTACACGCTAAGATGGTAAGTGGTAAGCCACTCTGCATCCACGTTCACGCAACAGACTTCGACCGCTCACGCGGTAAGGTAAACCCAACAGTTTACTCTATTGAGAAGAATGGTATGGACCATGCGGACTGTATCATGTGCGTATCAGAGCTCACACGCCAGACCGTTATCAACCAGTATCATCAGGATCCACGTAAATGTGTGGCAATGCATAATGCCGTTTATCCACTCTCACAGGAGTATCTCGACATCGAGCCAAAGAAGATTCCAAATGAAAAGGTTGTCACATACCTCGGACGTATCACTATGCAGAAGGGTCCAGAGTACTTTATCGAGGCCGCAAAGCTCGTGCTTCAGCGTTCACAGAACATCCGCTTCTGCTTCGCTGGTTCAGGCGACATGATGCCAGCAATGATAGAACTCGCTGCTGCATACGGCATCGCAGACAAGTGCCACTTCCCTGGTTTCCAGCGCGGCAAACAGGTTTACGAGTGCTACAAGAACTCCGATGTATTCGTCATGCCTTCGGTTTCAGAACCATTCGGTATTGCACCGCTGGAGGCTATGCAGTGCGGATGTCCGTCAATCATCTCCAAGCAGTCCGGTTGCGGTGAGATTCTCACCAACGTGCTGAAGGTTGACTATTGGGATATCCATGCAATGGCAGACGCTATCTACTCTCTCTGTACAAACCAGGGCTTCCACGACTACATCGCCGAGGAAGGCATCAAGGAGGTTGCAGGCATAACATGGGAGAAGGTAGGACTCCGTATTCGTCAGTGCTACGACCAGCTTCTCTCAAAGGGATGGTTCGACCACGAGGAGTATCAGCGCAACTATATTCCAAATTGATAAGAGTTTCTGAGAATTATAATCAAGAAGTTTAAAAGTTAAAAACATATAGAAGTCATGAAAACAATATGTTTATATTTTGAGATTCACCAGATAACACATCTCAAGCGTTACCGTTTCTTCGATATCGGTACAGACCACTACTACTACGATGACTACGAGAACGAGCGTAGCATCACATACATAGCAGAGAATTCATACATGCCTGCACTCAATGCCCTGCAGGAGATGATAGAGCAGAATGGCGACTATTTCCGCGTTGCATTCTCACTTTCAGGCGTAGGCATGGAGCAGCTCGAAATGCATGCACCACAGGTCATCGAGAAGCTTCAGGAGCTCAACAACACCGGTTGCGTAGAGTTCCTCACTGAACCATATTCTCATGGTCTCGCAGGTCTCGCTAACGAGGAGAGCTTCAAGCGTGACATTGAGAAGATGTCCGACAAGATTCAGGAGTACTTCGGAAAGCGTCCTACCGTTTGCCGCAACTCATCACTCATCTACACTGATGATATAGGCATGCAAGTAGCAGCTCTCGGCTATAAGGGTATGCTGACAGAAGGTGCTAAGCACATTCTCGGATGGAAGTCTCCACACTTCGTATATAACTGCGCTTGCGCTCCAAACCTCAAGCTCCTGCTTCGTGACGTAAGTGCATCTGACGATATCTCACTGCGCTTCAGCAATACTCAGTGGGAGGGTTACCCACTATTCGCTGACACATACATCAACAACCTCGCATCATGCCCTGAGTCAGAGCAGGTTGTCAATATCTTCATGGAGCTCTCTGCACTTGGTATCGCTCAGCCTCTATCTAGCAACATCCTTGAGTTCATCAAAGCTCTCCCTGCTTGCGCCAAGAACGCAGGTCTTGAGTTCCTCACACCTTCAGAGGTAATGGACAAGTACCAGAGCGTTGGTGGCATTGATGTTCCTAACACCGTATCATGGGTTGACGAGGAGCGTGACTGCTCTGTATGGCTCGGTAACCAGATGCAGCGTGAGGCATTCAACAAGCTCTACAGCGTTGCTGACCGTCTGCTCATTGCAAAGGATCCACGACTCCTTCAGGACTGGGATTACCTCCAGGCATCAAACAACTTCCGTTTCATGACCACCAAGCCAAGCAATAACAACATTGATCGTGGTATCTACGACGGAGCATTCGATGCTTTCACTAACTATATGAATATCCTTGGTGACTTCATCTCTCGCGTTCGCACACTCTATGGTGGCATTGATAACGAAGAGCTCGAGAACATGCTCAACACTATCACCAATCAGGGTAAGGAGATTGAGACAAAGGACAAGGAGATTCAGCGTCTGAAATCTAAGCTTGCTAAGTACGAAGATACAAAGCCAGCAAAGAAGACTGCTGCAAAGAAAGCACCTGCTAAGGCTGCTGCAAAGAAAGCGTAAAATGATTTGAATTTTATTATAACTCTTTTTTAAATGACTGACTGACTAATAACTAACCTACCCCACGCTGCGTTTGCAGCGTGGTTTTTTAATTTATAAAAATGCAGTGAATAAAGAAAAGCTACACAAAAACATAAAAATATCCAGCATGCTTATACATAAAAAAGATATCTAGCATGCTGGATAATTAATATGATAGTTACTTTAGATAATAACTACCATTGATAATAGTTACTCTGAATATTGAGAAGAATATCTGAGCATCTGGTC
>CAMADY010000070.1 GCA_945831805.1 uncultured Prevotellaceae bacterium | reverse complement strand
TGCCTATCGACATGATAGTGCAGGACTGGAACTACTGGCCGCAGGGATGGGGCTACATGAAGATGAACCGTAAGTACTACCCATCGCCAAAGGCTCTCGCCGACTCCGTCCACGCCATGAATGCCAAGCTTATGGTCAGCATCTGGGCTAACCCACAGTGGTGTCCGGAGGCTGACGACTTCAAGCAGCGTGGCATGATGCTGGAGCACGATGTCTATGACGCCTTCAACCCCGAAGCGCGAAAGCTCTATTGGAACTACGCCAACGATGAGTTCTTCTCACAAGGCTTCGACGCATGGTGGTGCGACAGCAGCGAACCGCTTGATGGCGACTGGAACAAGATTCCGACCAACTCCCTCGAGGGGGAGGGTAGGAAGTATGGTTGGGATGATCATGCATACCGCTATCAGCTCAACAAGGATGTGCTCTCCGAAGCTCTCGGTGCGGAACGCTCCAACCTCTATTCGCTCTACCACGCCATGGGCATATACGAGAACCAGCGCAAGCAGATGAGGGAGGGACAGGAGAAGAGAGTCGTAAACCTCACCCGATCCTCTTACGCTGGTCAGCAGCGCTACGGCACGATAGTATGGAACGGCGACACCCACGCCTCGTGGAAGTCTTTCCGTCAGCAGATACCTGCCGGACTCAACTATATGGCAACGGGAAACCCTTACTGGACTGTTGACATCGGTTCGTTCTTCACACGCAACGACGGCCGTCGCTGGTTCTATGCCGGAGAGTTCCCCCAGGGCGTAAAGGACGATAACTACAAGGAATACTACACCCGTATGTTCCAGTGGGCTACCTTCCTGCCTATGCTCCGCAGCCACGGCAGCGATACCCCACGCGAGATATGGCACTTCATCACCGACGAGGAGAAAGCCGGCAACACCAGCCTTGCCGACTGCAAGTATGCCGGAGCCATCCTCAAGATGATAAACCTCCGCTACCAGCACACACCTTATATATATAGTATGGCGGCAGCACAGAGCGGACTGACGACGACCCCTATCCCGTCCTTTGGACATTACACCCCCAAGGAAAGGGATAAACATGCGGGCTACCTTATGGCAAGAATGTTGAGTTTTGACTACGCAACAGATGCCAACGTGCTCGACATCAAGGACGAGTACATGTTCGGCGACTTCCTCGTCTGCCCTGTCACCCACCCTCTCAGCGAGACAACCGTCCGCAAGGTCTATCTCCCGAAGGGCGACACATGGAAGGACTACTGGACCGGCAGACAGTACGACGGTGGCCAGTGGATTGACTGCCAGTCTGAGATAGGCACGATCCCCCTCTTCGTTCGCAGCGGCTCCATCATCCCTACCACAGAAGTAGCAGAATACTCCGACGCGCAGTTCGGAAAGCCTGTAACGATAAACATCCACCCAGGCAGGGACGCGCAGTTCTCACTCTATGAGGACGAGGGCGACAACTACAACTATGAGCATGGCGCCTACACCATCATACCGCTCTCGTGGAACGAGTCGAAGCACACCCTCACCATCGGCAAGCGCGAAGGCTCCTACGATGGCATGCTGAAGTCGCGCACCTTCATCGTAGGCACTCCCGAGGGCAAGAAGACCGTGACATACAAAGGCAAGAAACTATCCGTACGATTCTAAACACACAACAAACACCTATGACAAAGAAAATCCTCTTACTGCTGACAGCATTCGCTTCACTCCCACTCTGGGCGCAGGACGATGCCCCACAACTGGAGTATGTCTGCGAACTGAAGGTCACCTGCGATGCCGGCTACTCCTGCGGCATGACGCAGAGGGGCGAACGCTTCATAATACCCATCAACGGTGGAACGTTCGAAGGACCTGAGATGAAAGGCACCGTACTGCCGGGCGGAGCGGACTATCAGCTTGTTGACAAAGAGAGAGGGCGCACCGAGTTGGAGGCCATCTACTCCATCCGCACCGACGACGGAGTGAACATCCACATCCGCAACTGCGGACTGCTCGTCAGTAAGGGCGGCTTCTATTTCCGTACAGCACCGAAGTTCGAGGCTCCGTCAGACAGCAGGTACGCCTGGCTCAACAACGCCATCTTCGTCTGCAAGCCCGAAGGCAAGCAGGGCTACATCTCCCTGAAGGTGTGGATGGTGAAATAGCCACACACTATAGCGTAGATATTCTTTCCATCGTTTTAACAGCCACTGCAAGAGAACAACACGTACTTTTGCAGTGGAATATAACATAAAATTCTGCAAGTAGAACAAAAAAACTTGGGAATTTCTTGCTCATTTCACAAAATAAATGTATCTTTGCACCATCAAAATAATGGAATAAATGTATTTTTTCACCTATCCATTTTAGGAATAAATGTATTTTCAAGGCTTGCAAAATACAGAATAAATGTAATTCTATAGCTAGACAATTACGAAACAAACGCAAAATCACCATGCTTAAACGTAAGATACACAACAAGATAGAAGAATATCTCCAAAACTATTCAAACAAGATGCTTATTGTAGATGGTGCAAGGCAGATAGGAAAGTCTTTCATCATCCGAGAGGTCGGACGCCAGATGTTTGAAAACTACATAGAGATAAACATGGAGGAAGACAAGCAGAATGATGCCCTTTTTGCAGATGCCACCTCTGTGGAGAAGTTCTATCTGGCACTGAGCTCTTTCGCTGGCGACAAGATGCAGCAAAGGGAGAACACACTTGTCTTTATAGACGAGATACAAGCCTACGACCATCTCCTGACATTGGTGAAATTCCTTATGGATGACGGTAAGTTTACATATATTGCCAGCGGTTCCCTTCTTGGAGTGACGCTGCAGAAAACGCAGTCGATACCTATAGGAAGCATAGCGCAACTTCACATGTACCCATTGGATTTTGAGGAATTCCTATGGGCTAACGGATTCGGGGAATTGGCAGTGGAGCACATGAGGAAATGCTATAATGAGGGTATTCCGCTTGATGAGACAATCCATGCAAAGGTTATAGACCTATTCCGCAAATACCTTCTTGTGGGAGGACTTCCAGATGCCGTTAACACATACATCACAGATCATAACATCATGAAAGTCCGGGCTGTACACAAAGACATCCATAACCTATACATCCAGGATGCAGCAAAATACGAGAAGGAGGCATCACGAAAGCTGAAGATACGACGCATATACGAGATGGTACCGTCAAATCTTGAGAACAAGAAGAAACGCATTGTCGTTAAGGACATAGAAGGAAAGGCAGGCAAGCGTACCACGGATTACCAGGATGAGTTCGACTATCTTGTTTCATCGGGTATCACTCTTGAGGTCGATGCCATCAGCCAACCTACATACCCCCTGGTGCAGAATGCAGGAAAGAATCTGCTGAAGCTATACATGAACGATATAGGTTTGTTTACTTCCATTCTCTACGGAAATAACATAAAGCCAATTCTAAACGATGAATGCAGCATAAATCTTGGAGCAGTATATGAGAGCGTCGTTGCACAGGAACTAAAGGCACACGGATTCAGTCTCTATTACTACGACAACAAGAAGAACGGAGAAGTTGACTTTCTCATAGATGACACAGACAACCTTTCCACTATGCCTATAGAGGTAAAATCAGGTATTGACTACAAGAAGCATAGTGCATTGGATAAGTTTCTTGGCATTGAGGACTATAATATCCACAAGGCTATGGTAGTATCAAACGAGAGAGAACCCTTTACCAAAGAGAAGATACACTATTCGTCCATCTACAACATCATGTTTCTGGAGTCCGCTGCCGAAGCCGAGCCAGACGCGCTGTACTTCTAACATGATATCCAAGCATAGCATCCTATCTGTCGTACTGTGGCAACAATATTCATGACGTGCGCAATGTAACGTTCTATGAGTGCGGATCCAGTTTGAAGTATATCGGTAGGGTGTATTTTACCCTTACCTTCTTGCCATCCTGCCTTCCGGGAATCCAGCGTGGCATGGACTTTACAATGCGGACGGCTTCCTTGTCGAGGGAGGGGCTTACGCTTTTCGCCACCTCTATGTCGGTCAGGCTACCGTCTCTCTCTACGGTGAAAGTAAGAATCACACGACCTTCCGTTCCTTCTTTTACGGCATCTACCGGATAACGGACGTTCTTCTTGATGAACGACATCAGCTGAGACATTCCGCCAGGGAAGGCTGGCATCCGCTCTGCGACATGATAGACGTGGTTAGCATCATGATGAGTTTCGGGGTGGATTTCCGGGCCAAGCAGCCTGTAAGGAACAAACTCATCCCCTCCATCGTCTTCACGAGAAGGTATCTCTTCCGCATCACTGATGTCATAGTCCGTCACCCATTCCCCCTTTTCGTTCCTTATCTTTCCGTGGGTATATTGCCCGATGAAGAGTATGGTGCCGGTGTCCTCACAGACTATCATGTAGATGAAAGGATGGGTGGCATGGAAGAATGCCTGCTTTATGCGTTTGCCCGTTATACGCATCCCCTCTCTCGTCATGGCAGCAGCCTCAGTGCCTCTCTCGTCAATGCGTATAACGGCCTTCTGCCTACTCCCATCAACCATGACCTTGTCCTTGGAGATGCCACCGAAGTTCGCACCTGGCCAGAATGGGGATTTCACGCCAAGACTCTTCATCACGGATGCCACGTCTATCTCCGTAGCAATCTCCATCTGCGGGAACTTCACATTGACAAGAGGCGTATTGTCATCAAACTCTGTCGCACTGTAACATCTCATATCCAACTGTAATTTGCCCCAACGCGTCTCCCTCAGGTATTTCATGATAGGCGCAAAACTGTACTTTTCTTCCCCATCAAGAGGATGCTTCCTTTCCGAAGGCAGGAAGACGTAGAGGGAATAGTTCTTCATCTTTGCGCCCTTACTCTCCCTCAACTTGTATGGCATCACGAGAGTCTGGAACGAGCCCTCCCTCATATAGCGGAAGTGCGCCGACTGCGACATCATCATCACCTTCGACTTCTTTCCCGTAATATCGGTAAATACGGCAGGCTTCGTATTGTGCCCGTCAAAAGGACTCTGCCATTTGCCGTTGAAGAAGACGGTGTTGATGCCGCACATCACAGCACCTGCATCCAGACCGTCAAGACCGTTGGGTATCATCCCGTTCGTCCTCTTCCCTATCCATCGGTTTATCTCAGCGAGGATGTCAGAGTTGAAAGCCCTCGACCATATCTCTGCGCCATAATCCCGCCTAGCTTTGGAAGCAAAGGAAGGGGTAAGCGAATAGGGCTTGTTCACGGCAATGAGGTTTGCCATGCCTATCGTAGTGCCGCAGGTGTCGGAAGGCAGCCCAAGGTCTTTCGCCATGCAGCTTGCCTCTGCATGGCTGATGCCCAAGACCCTGTTCAGCTCATTGTAGGTAGTCCCCCTTGCACCATCCCTCAGTATGGAGTAGAGCATCTCTATTCCGAGAGGCGAACACACCATATTGCCCTTATACTCCCTGCCGATCCTGTCATACACGGAATAGGCAAACTGCTGCTGACTATTGATCTCTGCGATGTCACCAGCAACAGCAGTGAGCACAATACCCTCAGCGTCGTCCGGCACAGAATCCCTCTGCGCCTCTTCCAAGGCAGCACTCCTGTTTCCCTGCCAGACGCAGGAAACGGGCAGGAGCCATGCGCTGACGGTTCCTATCAGGAGAAAAAGGAATAATGCAGTACGTTTCATAAGCCTTTCTGTCATTTTCGTTTTATATGATGTAGTGCAAAAGTACACCTTTTCCCACTGTCCCGCAATAGTTTCCCGCTATTATTTGGTTAAAGAATATTAAACCACGCACCATAGTGCGGCATTCCGGCTTTCCGTGCAGAGAATCTGACAAGAAAACAGCAGAAAAACACCGGAAGATTACATCAGGCCATCTACGTTATCGACCACCTGACCATCGTAGAGGTTGATGATGCGGTCGGCGTAGGAGGCATCGTGCTGAGAGTGCGTCACCATGACGATGGTGGTGCCTTGCTCATTGAGCCTTGCAAGGAGCTCCATTATCTCCAGACTGTTCTTGGAGTCGAGGTTGCCCGTTGGTTCGTCGGCTAAGAGAAGACCCAACCCCTGGCCCTCAATGGTCTTTACACCCCCTTCGCTTCCCCCGTTTCCCAGGGGACAGAAACCCGTTGTTAGGGAGGGGGAAGTATTTACGTTATTTGCTTGTAGAGCAACGACGGCGCGAGCTATTGCAACGCGTTGCTGCTGTCCGCCGGAGAGTTGGCTTGGCAGGTGCAGTCCACGTTGCGACATATTGACGCTGCGGAGCACGTCGAGTACCATCTGCTTGCGCTCTGCCTTCGGTATGCCCATGTAGAGCAGTGGCAGTTCCACGTTTTCGTTGACGTTGAGGTCATCGATGAGGTTGAAACTCTGGAAGATGAATCCCATGAATCCCTTGCGTAGGTCTGTACGCTCATTCTCGCTGAGGGTGCTTACATCAACGGGTGCAGCATTAGGATTACCGGAAGTGTTGAGCAGATATGTGCCTTCCGTCGGTGTGTCGATAAGTCCCAAGACGTTCAGGAGTGTTGACTTTCCGCAGCCAGACGGTCCCATGATGGCAACGAACTCGCCCTGCTTTATTTCTAAACTGACGCCATTGAGCGCTGTTGTCTGCACCTCGTCGGTGCTAAAGATTTTGGTTATGTTGTTTAACTTTATCATTGTAGTTGTTGTTATGTATGCTTTCGTGATACAATAACTATGCATTTGTGATGTAAAAAACTTTGCTATTTGAATGCTATAGCATAAATATCTGCTATGTTCGAGTACAAGCGGATGTTCGTTTGAGTGCAAGCGAACGAAAGTTTGAGTGCAAACGGACTATTATTTGAGTGCAAGCGATGATGCTGCACTAATATGAGCTATGTTATAAATCTTCTGCCATACCGTTACTATGGTGATAGCGGTGATTACCACTATGCAGAAAAGGAACGGAGGGAGGATGACTGTGAAGAAATCGTCCATAGTTGGCCAACCCCTTTCTCCTGACATAGACATACCTACTATCACTATCAGTCCTACCAGTGCTGCGAAGGCGAAGGATATAGAGAGCGTGACGATGTAGTAGCGTGAGAAGAGCATCACAATGTCGCGCACCTTTGCTCCGTTGACCTTGCGTATGGCAACCTCCTTCTGCTTGCCTCGCGTCTCGAGCGAGATGGACGAATAGACCGTCAGCACTATGCTGGTGAGGCAGACGAAGGTGAGGAGGTACATCAGCTGGGTGATGAAGTCGATGATCTTAAACTCAACGAGCCACTTGTCATAGAACGTAGGCAAGGTAATGTGAGCATCCTCTGGTAAGTCAGGACGGAGCTTGTGCCACAGTCCGTCGATGTCCTTCTGCAACTCATCCACATCGTTGTCCTTTGCCTTTGCGAAGGAATAGTGATACGCATTTGGTGTAAGTTCATCGCAACTCTTCGGCATCAGGAAACTGTCGCAATTGTCTATGATAAGAAAGGCTGCGTCACTGTAATAATTTATCTTGTGTTGAGGGAACTGCTGTGCAAAGCCAATGCTGACGTATTTCTTACCGTCAATCAACTGATACTGTGTGGTGTCCGTCTTATAGTTCAATCCCAAAGCATCTTTGATTTCATCCAGCTTCTCTGGTTTTGCGAACACTCTCACAACATAATTGAATGGAGGCGACACAAACTCTTTGTTGATACCAACGTGGAACATCTTCAGGGCATTGACGTCTGCCACGATGAACTTGTAGTTGTTGATAGTATCCTCTGGAACCTTTCCTACAATTTGCTTTTTACTCAGCGATTCAGAAAGGTCGCAGGAGTCGCTATCTGCCCATACATTGCATTCCACATTTATCATCTGCGCATACAGTTCTACGCTTGGCAACGATGCCATCTGCTGGTGTATCTTATCCAGCGTGGTATTGGCAGGTAAACTTCCTGCTGACACTATATTTTTGTAATAGTCATGCTTATCCGGTAGGTCATAGCGGTCAGCGTTCTTATGCATGGTATAGAAGAGCTGAGATATAACGTAGAAGAGCATCACGGCGGTGGAATACTGCACCACCTGCATAGTGCCGTTCCACAGGGTGCGCTGCGTGAAGCTGCGACCCACGGTCTTGGCGAGTGGTGACTTGAGGCTTCGGCGAACCGTTATCCATGCTATGGCTACTGCGGCAAGGAATGCAAAGAGCACTACCCAGAGTTCGGTATGGTAGATTATGCTTGTCTCCACGTCAACCGTGTTTATCAAGCCAAACTCCTTGAGTCGTGGCATGGCGTATGCCTCAAAGGCGGCAGAGATGGCGAGCGAAACCATGCTTACGAAGGCGAAGACGATGGCGAGTTCGGCGCAGAGCAGCATGAACAGCTGATACGGCTTGGCGCCATTGCAACGGCGTAGCGACATCTCACGTGTGCGGAGAAGGAAGAGTTGCAGTTGCATCTTCAGATAACCCGACATACCGATGACAAGTACGCTGCCACCAAGGCATACGAGGAAGAGTATGAAGAGACCGATTGCCCAGCGGTCAGAACTGTTTATACTGACACTTGGATTGTATTCAGGGAGAGTCTTTTCGAGAGCCTCCTTGAATTGCAGCAACGTATAGCCATCGTTAAGCACGATATCCATCTCGTGTGTCTCAAACTCCTTGTCATTACCAAGAACAATAAGGATTTCCTTTACCGTATAGAAATAAGTTGGCGAATAGACCACATCGCTGACGTTGCCGTACTTATCCGTCACGTATCCGTTGAAGTCAGACGGAGAGTAGAAATCGCCGAGACGCTGCTTTGCCGCCCTGCGTTCCATCACCACCGTGCCAGGTTTCAGGTCCTCTATCTTCTTTCCGGTTACGTCAGAATAGAAGTTGTGCTCCTTCAACCAGTTCGGGGTGATGTATTTTACACGTAACTCTGTTGCCAGCTCCGTGCCTTTCTCATCATTTATATTGGTGGTAAGGGTGTAGGAACTTGCCTCGTAACTCAGCGTCTTCACCATAGGCAGCTGTTTTATCTTTGCAATTTCGTTGCCTTTGAGATTTACAGGGACGTAATCCTTAAAGAATGAAACCTCAGTACGGTCTTGTATTACGGCACCACGGCCGTAGTTGCACCACACTACATTTATACAGTACAGCGCTATGGCGAAGCACAGTACGCCGAACGACAGGCAGACGATGGAGATAATGTTCTGCGTCTTATACCTCAGGATGTTTCTCCATCCCGCTTTCAGATTATGTATTGCTAATTCTTTCATAGGTCTTTAATAATAGATAATGAGAATTACTTTTCGTTGTTCGTTATTCGTTGTTAACTGTTAACTGTTAACTGATAACTGATTCTGGATCCGATGCAAAGGTACAAAGAATTACTTTATGCACAATGACTTTTTCTGTTCAAATGTGTCGATTGTCAAAAAATTAGACAGCAAAGTGTAAAGTTTTTTGACACTTTTACTCTGCAAGGCATAGAAAAGTACGGTTTTAGTTGTTGCATTAAAGGAAAATGTGTACCTTTGCCAATGACTTTTGTACCGAATACTTCAATTGAGGGGCCGATTACTCGGTTGAGAAAGTTCTGAATAATCGTATAAACAATGAAAGAAAGACTTGGCACCATACTCATCGTTGACGATAACATCGCCATACTCACTGCCTTGAAGATTTGTCTTGAAGGTGTGTTCGACAATGTCATTGCGTTGTCATCGCCAGACAAGATACTCACAACACTGCAGCAGGAGGAAATAAGTCTTGTGTTGCTGGATATGAACTTTACGCTTGGCGTGAACTCCGGTCAGGACGGACTGCTATGGCTTCGCACCATAAAGAAGCATCACCCTGACCTGCCCGTGGTTCTTATCACGGCATACGCTGACGTGCAGCTGGCGGTGAAGGGGTTGAAGTCGGGTGCAGCGGATTTCGTAACGAAGCCATGGGACAATGATGAACTCATCCGTACCTTGAAGGATGCCGTTGACAACAGCCTCAACATAGTGCCACTGGACCAGCTGGAAGCAGAGCACGTGCGAAAAGTTGTCGATAAATGTCATGGCAACATCAGCAAGGCGGCAGAGCTGTTGGGCATCAGCAGGCAGACGTTGTATAATAAGATGTCCCCCTCTAAATCTCCCCGAGGGGAGACTTCTTAGTTTCCCTAGTTCTCCTATGTATTCCTAGAATTTCCTAGAATTCTTAACACTAGTTTTTACAAACAAGACATCACTATGGATATTTGGCTGATAATACTATTAGTAGCTCTCCCCCTCGGGGGAGTTGGAGGGGGGCTATACTTGTTCTACCGCCATCAATGCTTGTTGCGTGACCGTGCTTTCCTTATGCGCGAGGCTATTCGCAACAAGGACTTTTCGTTTACCCTGCCCATAGAGAGAACAGGAAGGGAACTTTCTCCCTCCCCTTGGGGGAGGGGCGGGGAGAGGTTTTTCTTTGGTGAACGAGCCTTGCAGCAAGCACTCAACGACCTAAGCCATGACATCAACCAGCTTGTGGAACAGAACGAGGTGGAGTCATGGCAGCGACTGACACGAGTATTGACGCACGAGATAATGAATGCTACGGCTCCGATACAGAGTATCAGCCAGGCGTATCTTGCTTCGCCGAAGATAAAGGGGACTGCATACGAAGAGGGCATACGTGCCATCTATGACACCAGCACGGGATTGGCGCAGTTTGTGGATAGCTACCGCAAGCTTACGCAACTGCAGAAGGCAAACATAACGGACCTTCCATTGTTGTCATTCGTAGAAAGTATTAAGGCACTATATAATAATGTGGAATGGAAAATTGAGATTCCTCCGTCTGTATCGATAAAAGCCGATGAGAGCCTCATGCGCCAGGTATTCATTAATATAATAAAGAACGCGATAGAAGCCGGTGCAAAGACAATAGGCATAAGGTATAAAAGCGAAAGTACATTCTACTCCCCCTCCCTCCTAACGGGAGGGGGTAAGGGGGGTGGGTCTTCTCTTACCATCAGCAACGATGGTGCTCCTATCCCACCCGACGTGCGCCGCGACATCTTCGTCCCTTTCTTCACCACGAAGCCTTCCGGCACAGGCATCGGTCTGTCTCTTTCGCGTCAGCTGCTGATGGTGCAGAAGATGTCGATAAGCCTCTGGGACACTCCGCGGAACGGCTACCACGTGACCTACGGTATAGAGTTTTGCGAGACATCGTAGATGTGGTCTTCTTTCATGCGTTTTTCCTGCAGTTGTAAAGAAAAGGGAGAAAAAATTTGGTACTATGAAAAAAATAATGTACCTTTGCAGAAATTACATGCAGGCAAACTTAAACAGCCAAGGGAAACCCCTCCATTTTACTTACTTTTTCGGTAGCAGGTCCTGAGGCGCATCTTAATCTACTAATAACAAAAAAAGTAACCGGGTGGTGGCTGCGGCGATCACTCGAAAAAAAAGGCAATTAAACTATGAGAGTAATCATTGAACCTGACTACGACAGAATGTCGAAGTGGGCTGCTGACTACGTGGCAGCGCGTATCAACGAGGCTCAGCCGTCGGCTGGGAAGCCTTTTAAGCTGGGATGCCCTACGGGCTCCTCTCCGCTGGGGCTCTACAGGGAGCTTATCAACCTATACAAGGCTGGTAGGGTTTCGTTCGAGAACGTCATCACGTTTAACATGGATGAGTACGTGAACCTGCCGGAGGAGCATCCGGAGTCGTACCACTCCTTCATGTGGACAAACTTCTTCTCGCACATCGACATCAGGAGGGAGAACGTGCATATTCTGAATGGTAACGCAAAGGACCTAAAGGAGGAGTGCGAGAACTACGAGAGGGCTATAGAGGCAGCGGGCGGCATAGACCTCTTCATGGGGGGCGTGGGGCCCGACGGTCATCTTGCCTTCAACGAGCCGGGGTCTTCGCTGACCTCCAGGACTCGCGTGAAGACGCTGACGACGGACACCATCATAGCGAACTCACGTTTCTTCGACGGCGACCTCTCGAAGGTTCCTACGCAGGCCCTGACGGTGGGCATAGGCACGGTGATGGCTGCGAAGGAGGTGCTGCTGGTCTGCAACGGCCACCACAAGGCTCGCGCTCTGAAGCACATCATCGACGGTGAGGTGAGCCACAAGTGGACGGCATCGATGCTGCAGATGCATCCTCATGCGCTGGTGGTTTGCGACGAGCCTGCCTGCGACGAGCTCACCGTAGGTACCTACAAGTACTACCTCGACAAGGAGCGCGGCAATCTGTAGGTCAATTCAACTTTCGCAAGCTACGGTTGAATGGGAGTGAGCATGTGCAAAAAAACTTGCGAAACTCTTGAACGGCCTGATAAAAATAAAATCCCCATGTTCTCAGTGCGAGGGCATGGGGATTTTCTATTGTTGTGTATATACCGATTCCGTTGGGGGGTTACTCGCAGATGAGGAGTGCTCCATTGACGGGGATGGTGGTGACGAAATCATTTTTTATATAGATACATATTGACAATTATATTGGCATCGTTGACAGTTATCTTTCCGTCCCTATCAACATCAAACACGGATGAGTCTTTTGTATCCATCTGTTCCATTCCTAGATATTTCCTGACTACAAGATCTGCATCTTTCTTTGAGACGACGCCATCACCGTCAACATCTCCAACAATAGGTTCCTGAAGAATCTTTAGAGCATCAATGAAAACATATGACCCAGTCTCTGTGTATGCACGGAATGCAATTTGAGAATCCGGTATAAAATTGAGGGGGACATCCTTTCTCTCCCAGTTATTATCGTTTGTTATTTCATACCGTTTCAGTACTGTCCACTTTGAGCCGATATGCTCTCTATACAGAACAATAATACTGTCTTTCAGATTGGAAGAAGTAGCAGATCGCCTGACGTGAAATTCCAAACGTCCTTTTGTTGATTCTTTAAAAGTCAATCCCATAGATTCCAAATCCCTGATATTTCTTTTCGGTGCAGTGATGCTACCACTATATCCACCTACTCCAATAAACATCTGACCGCTGTAGGCCAGGGGGATATTCTTTGAAAAATTCTTGTCAGTAAACTTCTCCCAAGCATAAGTTCCCTCTATTGCTGTCTGATGCCATGTTGCATTCAACGTACCTTCTTCAAAGTCTTCTGACCAAAGTAATCTGCAGGTATCATCGTCCTCAATATCAGGAGTGTCTGGATCTTCTTTTGAATTCCCTTTTTCATAAACAAGTGTTATTACGTGATTTCCCATCTCCTTTATTTCCGAGATCTTTATATCAGTGACTTTACGAGATACAGTACACGCCAAAGGTATTGAGTTGTATGAAAACTCGCTATTTCCCGACGAACCAGGATAGGGGCATCCTTCTGTATTTATGTTACCATAAGAAGATTCAGAAACAGAAGGTATCTGAGTTTTTGACGAAGCGCAAACAATATAGCATTGTTGTGGATAAGTAGAATTGATCCTGTTCGTCTTCTCTAGATTCTTCATATTAGGCCCAATGTGAAAAATCAACATTCCTTTTCCAGGTTCTGCTCCAGTAATGCCTTCAGACTGTCTGTTTTCTATTAGGTAATAATCATCAGGCTCCTGTGTGTCAACTCGATAGATGTTATTGATCTCCGTTGAAGGATTTATCGTGTTTAGTTTGCCTACTTGCAATTTCTTAACATCTACCCATCCGAAGTTATAAGCTTTTACATAAGGATTAAAATCGGCCGGACGTGCGCCATCATCATTCCAACTTCCAGAAGCCATTATGTCCCATTTGCCTGTACCAGAGTAATAACCTCCAGTGTTGTAATCTGTATCATAATAATCCATAGCTCCCAGTGCGTGACCTATTTCATGGCAAGGTGCACCAATTCGTGTTATTCCATTGCCGCTATT
>CAMADY010000069.1 GCA_945831805.1 uncultured Prevotellaceae bacterium | reverse complement strand
GCTTGCAACCATACAACGACAAAACCTATGCAATCACTTGGTGAAAGCATAGGTTGTGCGTTGTTATTCGATACCTTAAGTTTAGGAAAGATGCATCTGTTGAACTTTCTTAGCGACATTAGGTGGCAAAAAAAGGGCAAAAGAAAAAGTCTGTAAATCAAAGATTTACAGACTTTCCTTGCGGAGAGAGAGGGATTCGAACCCCCGGTACCTCTCGGTACACCGGTTTTCAAGACCGGCACATTCGACCACTCTGACATCTCTCCAAGACTTCTTTCGAAGTACAAACGAATGAGTGATTTTCGAATTGCGATGCAAAGGTAGTAACTTTTTCTGAACTGTGCAAGTTTTTTGTGAAGTTTTTTTGCGAAAAGTGTGAAAAAAGTGCTTTTTACTGCTTTTTTTAGTTGGAAAGGGGTAGTGAGAGTGTTATTTCGAGGATGTTTCGTGGCACTCTGCTGTTAGGGGATGTTGCTGTCGGTTTTGCCTCTCGTGATATTATTCCGGCACCATACCTGTTTGTTGACTCACCAATCTCGCGAATTATCTGTCGCATGATGAGGAAGTCGGTGTCGGGAGATTGTGGCGTGAAGATATCCTTTGCTGCATATGCAGGGATTGTGGAGTGGGGCAGTTGGCATGTTATGCATGCGTAGCTGCCCTCTATCGTAGCGCTGTAGAGAGGTTTCTTTCCGGAGTTCTTGCGTTTGAGTAGCAGCTTGAGGTAGCTGATGAGCTCTTCGTTGATGAGTACGGACGGCATGGCAACGCTGCTATCGTTGGATGGTAGCATGGTGCTGTCGTTTCCTCCTGCGTAGATGCTGATGCCGGGGAATGCCTCGTCGAGCGTCTGTTTCGTTATGGCAAACTGGTATGCCTCCACCTGCTTGTTGAGTACTTTTGATGCGAGCATCATGTAGAGGTCGCGATAGTATGAAACGGTGGTATGGAGCTCGTTGGCATCCGACTGCATGGAGATCATCTGGCGTATGCGTGTGGGGTAGTACATCGTTTCGTGCTTTACGGTGGAGAGCTGGTTGTCCGTTATATTATTTATAAGGTGCAGTCGTTCCGTCTCGCCTTTCAGACGTGCGATGGTTTCCTTGAGAGCCGTTTTTTTGTTTAGGATGTCCTTTCTGTAGCGTATGATATGGCGTAGGTATGTGAACCAGAACACCGGCAGGAGGGCAATGATGAGTAGTATCATGATGAGCATGGCGATGTTCGCCTTCATGCTGTTCTGCTCCATCGTCTGGCAATAGATGGCAAGTGTGCTGTCGGAGGTGCACTCCTTGTACAGTTTGTTGAAGCGGTAGTTATTGAACTTGTATGTGTTCCAGCGATGTAGGGCAAGTGCTGCGACAGCCGTCTCGTTGTAGAGCGTTAGTCGTATGCTTGCAGCTATTGTGCTGTCGTTATCGACCACCGCCTTGCAAGAGTCGGCAAAGAGTAGTGCATCTGCATATCTGCCCTGTATGTTGCATTCGTAGAGACTGTCGGCAAGTCGTGCTGCCTCCCTTTCGTTGGCAGTGGCGAGCTCCTTACCGCCATAGGATGCCTGCTCGTTGTCTGCAGCATGGAGTGGGGTGGAGGTGATTTGTGATAGCAGCATGATAGCCAGCATGATGCACTTGGCGAGTGGCAAGCGTAGGGATATTGTGGTGCCCTTGCCTACAGCCGACGTTATGCTGAAGTTGCATACGGAGAAGATGTTTGAAATCTTGCGGTATCGGTCGATGATGCCTCTGCAGTTGACAAGTCCGAAGCCGTGGCTCTGCTGACGATCAGCCTTCTCGTCGTTGCGTATCTCCTCGGACATTAGCTCCACGCTGAGCATGCGCTGGCACTGCTCTTCCGTCATTCCCTTGCCGGTGTCGGTGATGGAGATTTCGGCGAAGCCATGTTCCCTATTCTCTGTGCATGATAGTGTTATGGTGCCGCCCTCTGGCGTTGCCTTGCGCGCATTGTCCATGAGTGTGTTGAGTTGGAAGAGCATGAGTGTGCGGTCGGCCTTTATCATTGTGTTGCATTCAGGGATGACGAGTGTTATGCCGTTCTGTGCGTAGATGCCCCTGCCCTTTGCTAGAATGTCGAAAAGCTGCTGTACGTGGAGTGTCACAATCTTTGGTTCTATGGTACCCTTGCGGAGTTTGATCCATTGCGTGAGCATGTTGTTCTGCTGGTCGATGGCATCTGATAACTCCTTGGCATACAACAGGCTTTCCTGCTTCTGTTCATCGGAAGCGGAGGTGTCCTGCGCACGTTGTATGGCATGTTGCATACGGTCGATGAGTGGCAGCAAGCCGTTGATGATGGATATCTGCGCACGCTGCTCCACTGCCGCACGCTTGGAGTTTGAGAGTCGCAGCTCCAGTTCGGAGATGCGTTCGGTTAGTTCGTCGAGTTCCTCTTCACGTTCCACGGCATTGCGTTGCTTTCTTCGTCTCAGGCTGGTTAGGAAGAGCGTCATGGCTCCAAGCAACAGGAACAGCAGGAAGGCTCCTGCCACGTATGCCCAGATGCGGTTTGACGTTTCTTTCAACTCCAATGCACGAGCTTCGAGCAGACGATCCTGTCGTGTGGAGTCTTGGAGATCGAGGTATGCATTGCGATAGTAGTCGGAGAGGTGCTTGTCGTCGAGTGCGGCGTATGTCATGGAGAACTGTTCGTTGATGCTCGCCATGAGGTCGGGCGTACTGTCAACCCATGGAATCTTCTTTGCCATAGTGAGGCAGTCGAGTGCTTTCTCTGGCTGCTTGCGGTAGAAATAGCATGCGGCGAGGTTGCGCCATGCGTCGGCGGTGTATATGGGGTAGTCGAGTTTTGCTAATATCCTGACCGCTCTCTCCGCAAGGTTCGTAGAGAGTAGGGAGTCGGGTATGTTGTCTTCGTTGATGTAGCGTATGGATGCTGGGTCGAACTGCTTGGCGAGCTGGAATACGCTGTCGTTTGTGAAATAGCGGCTGAGGAGCTGTAGCGATAGTGCCTCGTACCTACGGTAGGACCAGAGTGTGAGTAAATCATTCTTTTTTGCTCTTTTCTCCCAACTGAATGCCTTTCGTGAGGCGAGGATGTAGCACTGCATGAGGGCATCGTAGCCGTTCTGCAGGTTCTCCCTGTTCTTATTTATATAATAAGGTATATAGAGGACCTTTGCCGTATGGTAAAGGTAGTTGAGCCATTGCATGGTGTCGGAATAGATGTTCATGGTAGTGTTCTTTGACAGCATAGCCATCTGTTCCTGTGCCTCTCTCTGTTTTCCTACTTGCAGGCAGTAGTCAACGTACTCGAATATTGCCTGACTTTTAAGGTTCAGCAGTTGCTGTTGGTTGGTTTCGGAGAGGTCGTTCTCTCTTCCTTCATAATCGCTGATGATACGCTCGGCATTGTACTTGTGGAGGTAGAAGTCCTTGTTCTGTGCTTTTATCCTGCATTCGTACATCTCGCTGACTTCGTGTCGTATCATGCGGATATCGTCTGACTCTTTGTCTTCTCCGTTGCATGAGAAGAGTGTCAGAGCCAGAGTAAAGAAAAGGCTCCACAGAGCCATGATGGTCAGTGTGGAGCCTTTATGATGTAGTACGGTTCTATTGTTCGGCTTAGCCATGAATACAGAACCTTCGTTATTACTTGTGACAGTAAGAGAGAGCCTCCTTACACTTGTCTGTGATGTACTGCCAGTCGCCAGCCTTAACCTTGTCGCCAGGGAAGAGCTTAGAGCCCATGCCAACGCAGAATACGCCAGCCTGGAACCACTTCTTGAGGTTGTCCTCCTCTGGAGCAACACCGCCGGTAACCATGATCTTAGACCAAGGCATTGGTGCCATGAGACCCTTGATGAGGTTAGCACCCACAACGTCGCCAGGGAAAACCTTAGTGAAGTCGCAGCCTACCTCCTGAGCCTTGCCGATCTCAGATGGCGTGAGACAACCTGGGCAGTATGTCACGCAACGACGGTTGCAGACAACAGCAATATCAGGGTTGAAGAGAGGGCCAACAACGAAGTTAGCACCGAGCTGGAGGTAGAGAGCGGCTGTTGGAGCGTCAACAACAGAACCGATACCGAGAGCGAGCTCTGGGCACTCTTTGTTAGCCCACTTTGAAAGCTCACCGAATACTTCGTGAGCGAAGTCGCCACGGTTAGTGAACTCGAAAGCACGTACGCCACCATCGTAGCAAGCCTTGATTACGTTCTTACAAACTTCAACGTCCTTGTTGTAGAAAACAGGAACCATAGGTGCTGCGGCAATTTTTGCCATCACCTGGAATTTATCGAATTTTGCCATTTCCTTAATTATGAACTATGAATTATGAACTATGGGATTAACGCTGTACGCGACCGTTAGCGTTACCGCCAGCGAGAGCCTCTACCTCAGCAACTGAAACGAGGTTGTAGTCACCATTGATAGTGTGCTTGAGAGCAGAAGCAGCAACAGCGAACTCAAGAGCCTCACCCTGGTTAGGCTTTGTGAGGAGACCGTGGATAAGACCGCCGGAGAACGAGTCACCACCACCTACGCGGTCGATGATAGGGTTGATCTCGTAGCGCTTTGACTGATAGAACTCCTTACCGTCATAGATAAGAGCCTTCCAACCGTTGAATGTAGCAGAGAAAGACTCACGGAGAGTAGAAACGACATACTTGAAGCCGAACTCTTCCTTCATCTGCTTGAAGATGCCCTCGTAGCCAGCAGCGTTTGTCTCGCCACCCTCTACGTCAGCGTCTGGCTTGAAGCCGAGACAGAGCTCTGCATCCTCCTCGTTACCGATACATACGTCAACATACTGCATGAGAGGACGCATGATAGAGATAGCCTTCTCTGAAGTCCAGAGCTTCTTACGGAAGTTGAGGTCAACGGAAACAGTTACGCCGTGACGCTTTGCTGCCTCACAAGCGAGCTTGGTGAGCTCAGCAGCCTTGTCAGAGATAGCAGGAGTGATACCTGACCAGTGGAACCAGTCAGCACCTTCCATGATAGCATCGAAGTCGAAATCAGATGGATCAGCCTCTGCGATAGCTGAGTTGGCACGATCGTAGATAACCTTTGAAGGACGCATAGAAGCACCTGTCTCACAGTAGTAAAGACCGACGCGCTCACCACCACGAGCTATGAACTTTGTGTTTACACCATAGCGACGGAGAGAGTTAACTGCAATCTGACCGATCTCGTGTGAAGGGAGCTTTGTTACGAGGTATGCGTCGTGGCCGTAATTAGCACAGCTGATAGCTACGTTAGCCTCACCACCACCAGGGATGATACGGAAGATGTCTGTCTGGATGAAACGATCCTGACCATTAGGAGAAAGGCGGAGCATAATCTCGCCCAAAGTTACTACTTTTGCCATTGTTTTGTTCGTTATTTAATATAAAGTTAATAAAATTAGTTTTAATTCTTGGTTGAGCATCAAAAATCAAGTACAAATTTAGTTACTTTTTCTTTAATAGCAAAATAAAATAATGAAAAAGTGTGTTTTTTTTTGTTTTTTTGCAAAAAAATGGCTGTGTCTTCGCACAATTCGGAGTTTTTTGTTAACTTTGTGGGCGAAAACTGTGCTATGCACATAAAAGAAAGTATAAACAAGGATATCAATACGCAAAAGGTACAAATAAATCAATTTAATGGCAAACGAGCGTTTTACCATAAGAGATATTGCAGAGAAGGCTGGTGTGTCCGTAGGAACCGTTGACAGAGTGCTCCATGAGCGTCCTAATGTCTCGAAGAAGGCATTGGCGAAGGTCAACAAGGCTCTTGAGGAACTGAATTACGAACCGAATATGTATGCCAGCGCCTTGGCAAACAGTCGTCGCTACGACTTCTATTGCCTCTTGCCGAAGCATGAGAGCGAGGCATACTGGGAGGAGGTAGAGCAGGGGCAGCGTAAATGTTGCGACTCTCGCCGCGACTTTCATGTACATATAAATATAAAGTATTATACACGTAACGACCAGTCGTCCTTTGAGCAGCAGGCTCAGGCTGTTCTGGAGGCAGAGCCAGATGGCGTTGTCATCGTTCCTGCCAAGCTTGACGTAACAAGACCGTTCACCGACGAGCTGCATGCCAGGCACATACCGTTCGTGATGCTTGACTCGTACCTTCCCGACTTACGCCCTACGGCATTCTTCGGACAGGACTCCTTCGCCAGCGGCTATTTCGCAGCCAAGATGATGATGCTCATTGCTGGTCAGGAGTCGGAGATAATGCTGATGAAGCAGACGCTTGATGGCGTCAATGTGGCAAGTAAGCAGCAGGACAACCGCGAGGTGGGCTTCCGTCACTATATGACCGACCATTTCCCAAACATAAAGATCAACGTGCTTGACCTGCCGTACCAATGCGCCAGAAAACAGTACAATCATATCCTTGAAGAATATTTCCGCGAGCACCCTGATACGCACCATTGCATAACGCTCAACTCCAAGGCACATCTCGTTGGAGAGTTCCTGTTGAGAACCAATCGCCGCGACATTCAGATAATGGGTTACGACATGGTGGAGAAGAATGCGAAGTGCCTGCGTGAGGGCAGTATATCGTTCCTCATAGCGCAGCATGGCTATCAGCAAGGCTACTACAGCGTTGATGCCCTCGTGCGCTCCATAATTCTCAAGAAGCGTGTCACTCCGGTGAACTACATGCCTATCGAGATACTGTCCAAAGAGAATGTTGACTTCTATCGCAGAACTCAGATCTAAAACAATATTGTATATAAACTAACAAATAAAGCTAACGAATATGGAACAGAAATTCCTTAAGATTAACCCTGCTGACAGCGTTGTTGTTTGTCTTCAGGCAGCAAAGGCTGGCGATGTAGTGAGTGTTGACGGCAAGGAGGTAGTACTCCTTCAGGATACTCCTGCTGGTCACAAGGTTCTCATCTCTGATAAGGCAGAGGGCGAGGATATCATCAAGTACGGATACCCTATCGGTCATGCACGCAAGGCACTGAAGGCTGGTGAGTGGGTTAACGAGAATAACCTCAAGACGAATCTCTCCGGCAAGCTTGAATATACATATTCTCCAGTTAATGAGAAACTTACTATCCCAGTAGAGAACCGTACCTTCATGGCTTACGAGCGTAAGAATGGTGAAGTTGGCATTCGTAATGAGGTATGGATTGTTCCTACCGTTGGCTGTGTCAATGGTATTGCAGAGAAACTCGCAGAGAAACTCCGTGAGGAGACGAAGTGTGAGGGTGTTGACGCTATCTACACTTGGCACCACAACTTCGGTTGTTCACAGCTCTCTGAGGACCATGAGTCAACTCGTAAGGTGCTTCGCGACATCTGTCTGCACCCAAATGCAGGTGCTGTGCTCGTACTATCCCTCGGCTGTGAGAACAACCAGCCAAAGGACTTTATGGAAATGCTCGGCGACTACGATCAGGATCGTGTGAAGCTTCTTGTAACTCAGGAGGTTGACGGCGATGAGGTAGAAGCAGGCATGGAGATTCTCCGTGACCTCTACGCAAAGGCAAAGCAGGACAAGCGCACAGAGGTACCAGTAAGCAAGCTCCGCGTTGGTCTTAAGTGCGGTGGCTCTGACGGCTTCTCTGGCATCACTGCCAACCCACTCGTTGGCGAATTCTCCGACTGGCTCGTAGCACAGGGCGGTACGTCAATCCTCACCGAGGTGCCAGAGATGTTCGGTGCAGAGACCATCCTCATGAACCGTTGTGAGACACCACAGCTCTTCGACGAGACCGTGAAGCTTATCAATGACTTCAAGGAGTATTTCCTCTCTCACGGCGAACCTGTTGGCGAGAACCCATCACCAGGCAACAAGGCAGGTGGTATCTCTACCCTTGAGGATAAGGCTCTCGGCTGTACGCAGAAGTGCGGACGTGCTCCAGTCAGCGGTGTCCTTGGCTATGGCGATCGCCTGAAGGTCAACGGTCTTAACCTCCTCTCTGCTCCGGGCAACGACCTCGTAGCAGCAACAGCTCTCGCATCAGCAGGATGTCACCTCGTGCTCTTCACAACAGGTCGCGGTACACCATTCGGTTCCTTCGTTCCTACCATGAAGATTGCTACCAACCCATCCCTCGCTCAGCGTAAGGCAAACTGGATTGACTTCAATGCCGGACAGCTCATCGAAGGTAAGGACATGCTTACTCTCCGTAACGAGTTCATCGACAAGATTCTAGCTGTTGCAAGTGGTGAGCAGGCAAAGAACGAAGAGAACGGATATCGTGAGATTTCGATCTTTAAGAACGGTGTTACGCTTTAACAGCTCTGACACGCAGCATATAGTAAGTGTCTGAGGGCTCAGCCCATAGGGAAAATGCTTCATTTCAAAGACCTACAATTACTACAGGATAAAGAGAGCCTTGCCGGAATACCCTCCGGTAAGGTTCTTGTCAATACCATCAACGCCTTCTCCTTCAACACCGCCCGCAGGGATGCGGCTTTCAGGGATGCGCTGTTGCATGGCGATTATCTTATTCCCGACGGAGCATCTGTCGTGAAGGTGTGCCAGTGGCTTGGTTTGCCCGGTGCGCCTCGTGAGAGAATTGCCGGTTGGGATTTGTTTGACCATGAGATGAACAAACTTAACCAACGTGGTGGCAAAGTGTTGTTTATGGGTTCTAGCATAGATGTTCTTACAAGGATAAAGGCAAGGGCAATAGTGGAATATCCCAACGTAGAGGTTGATACCTATAGCCCTCCCTATAAACCGGTGTTCTCGGATGAGGACAATGCAGCCATCGTCTCCTATATCAACCAGTCCAATCCCGACCTTCTGTGGATAGGCATGACGGCACCGAAGCAGGAGAAGTGGGCATACGAGCATTGGCAGGAACTTGATATCCATTGCCATTGTGGCACCATAGGAGCCGTCTTTGACTTCTTTGCCGGCACAGCGCGTAGGGCTCCTCTATGGTGGCAGCAGCATGGTCTTGAGTGGCTTTACCGCCTGAAGTGCGAACCGCGGAGAATGTGGCGACGCTACATCATCGGTAATACGCAGTTTATATGCTACGCATTGATGGAAAAAATCGGTTTTTGAACTGTTTTATGGCACGATAAGCCCTTTTCTACAGGGAAATAAGGCGAAAAAGGGTTAATTTTCTGTAAACTATTGGCATAAACACATAATAAAATGTGGTTATGTCATTTTTTTTTTGTAACTTTGCAACAAATTTATTGTGCCGTAACGTAAAAACAGCGCAATTTTCGTACGAAATCCATTTTTACACCCATCAAAAAAGAAATGAAGAAAATACTTTTTGTCAACCAGGACATGGTTCCTTACGTAGATGAAACAGAAGTGTCTAAAGCTGGTCGTACCGTAGCTCAGAAGGTGCAGGAAACCGGTCAGGAGATACGCACATTTATGCCTCGCTGGGGAACTATCAATGAGCGTCGTGGACAGCTTCATGAGGTGATACGTCTTTCGGGACTAAATATCAGCATCAACGATATTGACCATCCTTTGATTATCAAGGTGGCAAGCATTCCTGGCACAAAGATGCAGGTCTATTTTATTGACAACGACGAATTCTTCACTCGCAAGGGGCAGGTGCTCGATGAGGACGGAAAGCCTTATGCCGACAATGGCGAACGTGCCGCTTTCTTCGCTCGTGGAGTCATCGAGACGATAAAGAAACTGCGCTGGGTTCCCGACGTCATTCATTGTCAGGGTTGGATGGCAGCTATGATTCCTGTCTATGCAAAGGTGGCTTATAAGGAAGACCCAGTAATGGCGAACGTCAAGGTCGTTACGTCTGTCATAGAGCAGCCGGTGCAGGCGGAGCTCAATGCCGACACCAAGGACTGCATTGCTTACGGTGACGTGACGAAGGATAGCCTTGCCAAGTATGCCGACACTATGAGCAGCGATGAACTGATGAAACTGGCAGTGGACTATTCCGATGGAGTCATCAAGGGCTCCGAGAATGCCAGCGACGAGATAATGGATTATGCGAAGGCTGAGGGCAAGGCGGTTCTTGATTATCAGGGTGACGATTTTGCTAAGGCATACGTTGGTTTCTACGATTCTCTCTAAAACAATAACTGCGGCGCTCTTCCGCTGAAACTATATTGCGGCGTTCTTCCGCTGAAACTATAATGCGGCACGTTCCCGCTGAAACGCAAAGTTGGAGACGTGCTGCTACCGAACACAAAAAACAATAACAACATTAACGTGAAAAGGATATTATTCTTTCTGATCACTGCCGTCATTACGCTTGCTGCATGTGACGACACCACAGATACTCTCGGCTCTTCACTTGTAGGCACCGACAACCAGGTGTTTACTAAGGGTGACGCCTTCGGTGTGGCATCATGGTCGAAGCGTCTTACTAAGGTCAATTCCCGTTCTGCTTACGGATACCTCGGCAAGATCAAGGATTCTGAGACGAATGCCTACGTCACATGTAACTTCATGACGCAGTTACGTCCGATGGGCAACAGCCAGTTCATTGATTACGACAAGATAGCACTCAACAGCAATGGAGAACTGGAAGCCGACTCGTGTACCTTATTAATATATTTCCCGACGCACTATGGCGACTCTCTGTCACGAATCACCGCGGTGGCTCATGAGCTGAAGACGCCATACCGTGAGGATCAGATATACTACATCGATGCGGCCGACTTTACGCCGAAGGATATGATAGCCGACCATGAGGGTAGCATCCACACCGCACTCTCGTTCACGCCTGCCAACCAGTTGCATAGCGGCACGCAGAAGGCTGGTGGCAACTATACGCCATACATCTCATTCTCTCTGAACGATAAGTACAAGGATAAGCAGGGCGTGGAGTATCATGACTATGGCACGTACCTCATGAAAAAGTTCTTTGATGAGAAGTCAAAGGGCTACTTCTCAGGTATTTATGAGTTTAATAATAATATCTGTCCTGGATTCTATATTGAGACGGTGAACGGTCTTGGCAGCATGCTGAAGATATCCGTCACGCAGCTCTACGTCTATTACCACAACAAAAACAATGAGGTAGAGATAGCATCATTTGGCGGCACCCAGGAGGTGATGCAGAAGACCACCATCCAGCGTGATGAGACGGAACTTCAGAAGATGATAGACGACCAGACATGTACCTACCTCAAGTCACCTGCCAGCATCTATACGGAGATGGAACTTCCTGTGCAGAAAGTGTGGGAAGGACATTCCGGTGACTCGCTGAATGTGGCAAAGCTCACGATTCCTTGTCTCGCTACTCCTAACTCTACCATAGGCAAGCCAACCACGCTGCTTATGCTTCCAGCGGATGAACTGCAGTCGTTCTTCGATAACAAGAAGACGGCAGATGGCGTGATGTCATTTACGGCCACCTACAACTCCACTGACAATAACTATACTTTCAACAATATAGCAACGCTCGTGACACGTCTCTACCAGAAATGGGCGAAGAGCCGTCAGGCGTTGGTTGACGCTGGCGATGCGGCAGCCCTTGCCGCATTCGATGCCAAGCCGCATTTCAATGTCGCTGTAGTGCCTATCGAGGCGACCTACAGCACTATTACATCCGGCTCCTCGGTGCTCATGAAGGTTACGTATGATCTCTCCATGACTACCGCAAAACTTGCGAAGGGTACCAAGGAGAATAGTCCTCTCCAGCTGAACGTCATCTATTCACACTACGGCAAACAGTAACCCCGCTATGGCTGATAATTTCCTGGAGTATCATCGTGAGGCTTACGAGAAGCGTAAGGCGCAGTGGCTGAAGAAGCAGAAGCGACGCTCCGTACTTGCCACGATGCAGAAGGCAAAGGAACTTAACGAAGACGAAAACGAAACGCTTCGCTACGAAAACGAAAACTAAGAGAATAAAAATAACAACAAAATAACAAAAGCAAAATGGTAAAGATTCAATTTCCTGATGGTTCAGTGCGCGAATATGAGAATGGCGTCACTGGCATGCAGATTGCCGAGAGTATCTCTCCTGCCCTCGCTCGTAATGTAGTGGCTTGCGGAGTAAACGGCGAGACAACAGAACTTAACCGACCTATCGAAAGCGATGCCAAGATAGCTCTCTACCGCTTTGAGGACGAAGAGGGTAAGCATGCCTTCTGGCACACCTCAGCTCACCTCCTTGCTGAGGCGCTGCAGGAGATTTACCCTGGCATTCAGTTCGGCTTTGGTCCTGCTATTGAGAGTGGTTTCTTCTATGACGTGCTCCTTCCTAACGGAGAGCAGATCAAGGAGGGCGACTTCAAGAAGATCGAGGACAAGATGCTGGAACTTGCACGCAAGGACGAGGCTGTCGTTCGTACAGAGGTAAGCAAGGCAGACGCTATCGCTCAGTTTAATGCAGCTGGTCAGACATACAAGGTGGAGCACATCGAGCAGGATCTCGAAGACGGCTCTATCACAACATACACACAGGGTGCGTTCACAGATCTCTGTAAGGGACCACACATCGTCTCGACAGGCATCATCAAGGCTATCAAGCTCACATCCATCGCTGGTGCCTTCTGGCGTGGCGATGCCAACCGCGAGCAGATGCAGCGTCTCTACGGTATCTCTTTCCCTAAGAAGAAGATGCTCGACGAGTACCTCGTAATGCTTGAGGAGGCAAAGAAGCGTGATCACCGTAAGATCGGCAAGGAGATGGAGCTCTTCATGTTCTCTGACCGTGTAGGTAAGGGACTTCCTATCTGGCTGCCAAAGGGCACCGACCTCCGTCTGCGCCTCACCGATATGCTCCGTCACATACAGAAGCGCTTCGGCTATCAGGAGGTTATCACTCCGCACATCGGTTCTAAGAACCTCTATGTTACATCCGGTCACTATGCACACTACGGCAAGGATTCCTTCCAGCCTATCCACACACCGGAAGAGGATGAGGAGTACATGCTGAAGCCTATGAACTGCCCTCACCACTGTGAGGTATATGCTTCAAAGCCACGTTCTTATCGTGAGCTCCCATTCCGTTGCGCAGAATTCGGTACGGTGTATCGCTATGAGCAGTCAGGTGAGCTCCATGGACTCACACGTGTACGTTCCTTCACTCAGGACGATGCACACATTTTCTGCCGTCCTGACCAGGTGAAGGGTGAGTTCCTTCGCGTTCTCGACATTATTCAGGCTGTATTCTCAATCTTCGGATTCAACGAGGATCAGGTGGAGTTCCAGATTTCCCTCCGCGACCCTCAGGACACAGAGAAGTACATCGGTTCCGACGAGATGTGGGCAACAGCAGAGCAGGCTATCATCGACGCTTGTGCCGAGCGTGGCATCAACGCACGTCAGGAGCTCGGCGAGGCAGCGTTCTACGGTCCTAAGCTCGACTGTATGGTGAAGGATGCCATCGGACGTCGCTGGCAGCTTGGTACCATCCAGGTTGACTACAACCTCCCACAGCGCTTCAAGCTCGAATACACCGCTGACGACAACTCTAAGCAGGTGCCTGTAATGGTTCACCGCGCACCATTCGGTTCTATGGAGCGTTTCACTGCCGTACTCATCGAGCACACTGCAGGTCATTTCCCACTCTGGCTCACACCAGATCAGGTTGCCATCCTCCCTATCTCTGAGAAGTACAACGACTACGCTGCCAAGGTTAAGGATTACCTGGAGACAGTTGGCGTGCGTGCTATCGTTGACAACCGTAACGAGAAGATCGGCCGTAAGGTTCGCGACAATGAGATCAAGCGTATTCCTTACATGGTTATCGTCGGTGAGAAGGAGGCAGCAGAAGGCACCGTTGCTATGCGTCAGCAGGGTGGCGGCGAGCAGGCTGTCATGTCTATGGAGGACTTCGGCAAGCGCATCAACGATGAGGTTGCAAAGATGCTTGAAGCTACAAACATCCGTCCTCGCGACTAAACCGCACAACCGTAAAACCGTTGTAAACCGCACAACCGTAAAACCGTTGTAA
>CAMADY010000068.1 GCA_945831805.1 uncultured Prevotellaceae bacterium | reverse complement strand
ACAAGTCGGAGCATCTGCTTGAGGCTATCCCTGTCATGGGCAGCTACTGCGACCTCATCGGCATCCGTTCCTTCGCAGGCCTCACCGATCGCGACTATGACTACGCTGAGACCATCGTCAACCAGTTCGTGAAGTACAGCGGAAAGCCAGTCTTCGCCATGGAGACAGCCACCGTTCATCCGCTTCAGGCTTTCGCCGACCTCATCACCATCGAGGAGCACAAGACCACCGAGCGCGTCAAGGCTGTCCTCACGTGGGCACCTCACTGCCGCGCACTCCCTCAGGCAGTGCCTAACTCTTTCGCAGAGTGGATGATAGCAGCACCTAGCGTTGACCTCGTCATCACACATCCTAAGGGCTACGAGCTCGACCCTCAGTTCACCGAGGGCGCAACCATCGAGTACGACCAGAAGAAGGCTTTCGAGGGTGCTGACTTCATCTATGCCAAGAACTGGTCATGCCCTGGCGTCACCAATCCTGCTGACTACGGCAAGATCCTCGACGACTACAGGCAGATGGCACACTGGACCGTCGATGCAGAGCACATGTCATGGACCAACAACGGTAAGTTCCTCCACTGCCTCCCTGTTCGTCGTGGTCTCATTGTCACCGACGATGTCATCGAGAGCCAGAACTCACTCGTCATCCCTGAGGCAGCAAACCGCGAGATCTCCGCAGAGGTTGTCATCAAGAGAATGCTCGAGAGCCTGTAAGAAGTTTTACGTCGGACACTCTTCCGAACACTCTTACAAACACACTTCCGAACACTCTTACAAACATAAAGCGACCATCACCACAGCAATACTGTTGCCACAGGTGATGGTCGTTTTTTTTCTTTATGATCAACGTAGCAATATGGAAGTTGAAGTCGGTGCAACTCATATCGTGCCACAAAGAAGTGGCAGCATTACCACTGTTCTTCCTCGTATTCCTCGGTATCCACTTCCTCTTCGTAAATCTTTACTTCCTTTGGGTCTGGATCCGGAACGCTGCCAGCGAGGATTGTTGTTACAGAGTCTAACTTTATTGCCTTGACAGAAAGTTTGATATATTCTTTCTTGTTCATAATTGTAGTCCCCCACTGACTCCCCCGAGGGAGGACAACAAACTGGATACCCCAGTTGTTTACTCGACCTCGGCACCAACGACGTTGTACTTCTTGTTGCCGTCAACGATGAGAATCTTGCCGTTCTTTATGAACTTCTTGGCGGTGATGGTGGCAGGGAAGGCGGTGACCTCACGGACGGCGGTGCTTGGGTCGTACTTCGTCGTTACGGTCATCTTTGGAGGCGTGGTGCCCGTCTTGCCGTAGATGTTACCTCCGGCAGCACCGTTGGCGAGGACGAAGATGACGTACTTCTGACCGGCGGCGCGCATAGCCTGGACGGCAGCGGTGGCATCCATCGTCTTTGTGGCATAGGAACGCTTGATGTCGGAGTATGAGGCGACGGCAGTGCCTACCTTTGCTGAGAGCTCCGGGATGTCGCTGAGGGTGTTGATGCGTGTGGTGCCGGCTGGCATGTAGTTGACGTCGAGGGCGCGACCGTCCTTGTTACCACCGCAGTTGGCGGTAACCTGGAACTCTGCCTTCGTGATCTCCTCTACCTCTGGAATCTCCTCAAGCGCGAACTGTACGTAAGCCTGTGCGAACCATGACACGCCCGAACCCCAGTTGTTGTAGTAGTGGGTTGCCTCGTCGAGGAACTTACCCTCAGGGTTGGCACCGCCCTGAACGCTTGCGGTGTGCTCTGCCTTGAGGTTATAGACCTGTGTGGTGATGGCACCGCCCTCATACTTCTCTCCAAGGTTCTTCACGCGGAGCATGCCGTCGATGAGGAGCGTTGATGTCTCCCATTCGAGCCCCTCGCCCGGAGAGGCAGGAGAGATGTTGAACTTGCCAGCACCGGTGGTGATAATGGAGTTCTTGAAGACAGGCAGTGCGTCGCCGCGCTTGAAGGTGTATGTAGAGATGCGTGTCATGTCTAGCTCGAGGTTTGCACCTGTAGAGACCGTTACGCTGCCGTCAACGGAGATGCTGTTCATAAGGAGTTCGCCGTTAGCGTTGAGGGCGCATGGCATGACGACGGTAGAGCCTGTCTGCATTGAGAGTCCGCCCTTCAGCTTGAGTGTGCTGCCGTCAACGACTTCGTCGCCGGAGGTGAGCGTAGCACCGTTCTCCACCGTCACCTTACCAGCAAGCGAGCCCTTACCCTTGAGCGTAGCACCCGTCTGTACGCTGACAGCGCCCGTGCCGGAGTTGGTGCCGTTGGCTATGAGCGTGCCGTTGGCGATGGTCGTGGTGCCGCTATATACGTTGTTGCCGTTGAGTCGCCAGATGCCTGTACCCACCTTCTTGATAGACGTGGTGCCGGAGTAAGCGCTGTTGCCACCGGCAGGGAGGTTGTTGATGATGCCGCTGAAGGTCTCGTCGCTGTCAGCACCGCCGACCTCCCAGAGACATGTGAAGCCCTTGTTCTGCTTTGAAGTACCGACGAGGAACGTACCGGCATCGCCGGAGAGACCTCCGAGTACGTTTGTAGCGTTTGAGGCCCATGAAGACATGGTGATGCCGTTCTTCAGTTCGAAGCGTACCTGTGGAGCATTCCACTGTGTCTCGTTGTAGAAGAGAGCGCCAGACTTCGTTGCGTTGCCGATAATCTTACCCGTGAAGTTTGAAAGGTCCGGACGGAGATAAGCACGTACGTAAGGGAGGTCGAACTGCAGTGTGCCGTTGCCGGTGATTGCAGGTCGGAAATAGCAGTGGGTAGGCATAGAGAGTATGCTCGTCGTCTCGTCCTCCACCTCGATAGGGAAGTTGAGCTCCTGATAGTCCTCGTTCTTTGAAGCAAACTGCAGACAGCCGCCAGCGAGGATAAGCTTCTTGCCCGATGCGCCGAATGCCTTGCAGGCGTTCTCTGTGTCAGAGAGATATAGTTTGCCGCCCTTGAGGCGTGTGGCACCCTTCTGGCTGAGGAACTCCTGGTTGGCAATGGAGAGCGTTCCCTTGCCGTCGATTGTCAGCATGCCGTCACCCTCGAAGATGCCCGACATGGTGAGTGTGGCGGTGTTTGCGATGTCGAGTGTAGCGTCACGGTCGATGCGTGCGTTACGGTTGGATGATGCACTGGCACCGGTATAGCGGTATGTGCCGCCATCGAAGATCCAGTTCTGTGCGAACGACTGTGAGGCACCGATGGCAGATGCGACGCCGCCGTTGGCGATGGTGTTGAACTCTATCACGCTACCGTGGTTTACGGTAGCACCGGTGTATGAGTTCTTGCTGTTGAGCACGAGGGTGCCCTGATTGTCCTTGTTCATGGAACCGCTGCCCGCTATCTCGCTGCCGGAGATCTTCACCGTTCCCTTGCCTGTAACGACGACGCTGGCAGGCGAGATGGCAGCAGGGAGAACGTAGTCGAGCGTCTGACCAGCGTCAGCATTGAGGAAGAGCTTCTGTCCGTCGGAGACGGCGGTGCTGTTCGTTACGTCAGGCTCGTAGGTGTCGATGTCCACCATGCCCTGTTCGAGAGGGCGCGTGAGCATAGCAACAGGAGTGGAGTAGTCGGAGTAGGCGTCGCTGCCGTTGTTCTTTCCGAAGGCACGCACACGTACATTATATGAAGTGCCAGGCTCCAGACCGCTGATGATGCACTCCTTGGCATTAGCCTCTGTGCGGCCCTTCTCCTGCCATGCGCCGTCGATGAATGCCTCTACTGCGAAGCCATCCTCGGCGTATGTGTAGTCGCGCCAGCTGACAGTGAGCGTTGATGTTGTGGCAGCTTTGAGGGCTACGGTTACGGGCTTGCGGAGGAAATACTGGCGTGTGTCAGCAGAGATGGAGTTGATGTAGTTCTCGATGTTGAGGTATCCGTTGGCAGCCTTCGTGCAGGCATCGTTGACGGAAGGGTTGGTGCCGTTGGCATTCTCCCACCAGTCCGGCATGCCGTCCTTGTCGGTGTCGGTCTCCTTTGTGCCAGCCCACCATGCCCATGTGTCCGGTGCGCCGATAGGAAGGGCTGTCTCGTAGGTTATGAGGGCACCGTCGGTACCGCATGAGAGGACCTCGTCAACCATGTAGTAGTCGGACTGGTCGCGGTAAGGCAGCGAAGCACCTACGGTAGGGAGGCTCTTCTCGAGCAGTTCCTTGCCGCTCCAGAGTTCGAGGGCAGGGTAGTCGTAAGGCTTCGACTCACGTGTGGCAGCGCTGTACTTCGTCACGAAGTATGGGTCGAAGATGCCGTCGGCATTGGAGTCCTGCCAGTTGTCGTCGCCATAGAAATGGAAGTCGGCATTGGCACCGGTGAAGGCATCGCCGCCTCCAGCAGGACCGTTGATGAAGAGGTTCGACTGAAGGTTGACGTATGACTTGCCCTCAGAGTCGCCGCCCATGATATAGGCACCGTTCTTCCAGTTATACACTATGTTGTTGGCATACTGCGAAACGCCCTTCACCTTGTTGTTGCGGGTGGAGTTGTCGCAGTAGAGGTTGCGGTAGAGCGTGATGTTGTCTGCTTGGATGAGTCCTCCGGCAGAGTGGGTCATCAAGCCCTGGCCGATGATGGTGTTCTGTATGGTGATGTCGCCGATGGCACCCTTTCCGTCCGGGTTGATGGAGAAGGTCTCGTCGAGTCCCCACGAGAAGGAGCAGTGGTCGAAGATCATGTTCGTGCCACTGGAGATGCCGGCGCAGTCCTTGCCTGACGATCCGCCGTGTCCCATGCGTATGCGGAGGTAACGGCAGATGATGTTGCTGGCGTTGGAGAAGCTTACGCCATCGCCATAGACGGTGATGCCCTCGCCCGGAGCTGTCTGTCCTGCAACGTAGATGTTGCTTGCGAAGGTGATGCGCGAGTTTATCTTGATGACGCCGGAGACGTCGAAGACGACGATACGGCCGCCCTGTGATACGGCGTCGCGCAGTGAGCCGGAGCCGCTGTCGTTGAGGTTCGTAACGTGATAGACAGTAGGGGCGGAAACGGCACGGGCACCCTTGGCAAAGCGTCCCCATCCCTGTGCCTCAGGGAAAGCGAGTTGCTGTGCGCTGGCCGTTATGAACGACAGTGCGCAGAGGACTAATGTAAGTAAGATGTTTCGTTTCATTGTATAGGTTGATTTTGTTATTGTTCTTTTAAAAGTCTGACTGAATGACTGTAAACTTTTGTGCAAAGATACATAAAACTTTTGTAACTACCAAATAATAAGCAAAAAAAGTGCACCCACATGATTGCGGATGCACTTTGATATAAAGTTACAATAGTTACAAAGTTACATGTTTACATTGGTAACATGGTGACATAACCGTAACGGCAATCTACTCGACCTCTGCGCCACCGGCGTTGTACTTCTTCTCGCCGTCAACGATGAGGACCTTGCCCTTCTTCATGAACTTCTTGGCGTTGATAGCCTTGCCGTTAGCAGCAGTGGCATTGACGGAAGTCTTGTTGTCCGGTGTCCATGTGATGGACTTCAGGTATGCCTTGTTGGAAGCAGCGTAGATGTAGAGCACAGTCTCGTTAAGACCAGAAACAGAGAGCGTGGTGCTGGTGCTTGTTATCGTACCGACAGTTGCCGTAGCGTCCTTCGTGTTTGTTGATTTGGTTACGGTAAGGTCGGTAACGGTGCTGCCATATACTACCGTAATCTTTCCGGAACCGGAGAGGGCAGGCAGCTTGAAGTATCTGTTGGTAAGAACTCCTTTGGATACACCTGTCTTGCCACCCATCTTCATCTCGCCCCTCTCGATCTTACAGCTGCTGCCGCCTACGTAGAGGAGCTCGGACTTGCTGTTGTCGGTGCTGATGAAGTAGTTGTCGGCATTGGCAGCGAAGGTAGTGCCGCTCTTTACCGTTGTGAGATCCCATGTTACAGGGTCGCCGGATGGTACTGGAACAACCTTCACGCTAACCTCTACGGTAGCAGGGAGGTAAGAGTCGTTGCCGGCAGCGCTGACGGTAATCGTCGTGGTGCCTGCCTCTGCGCCTGTTATGAGACCGGTGTTGCTGACGGTAGCGATGTTAGCGTTGGCGGTGGTGTATGTCACGTCGCCCTCAGCACCTGCTACGGTGAGCTGGAGAGTGGTGGCAGTAGCCATCTCGATGGTAGCCTCTGTAGGTGTCACGGTGAGTGGGTTGGCCTTGCGGGAGTCTGTTACGTTGACAGAGACATATACCTTGCCGGCTGTTGTATCGTCGTCGCCTTCGTCAGAAACGAGGATGGAAGCCTCGCCCTGTGCCACTGCGGTGATGAGACCGTCGGCGCTTACGGTTGCGATAGTCTCATCGTCAGACTCATACTTGACGTTGCCCTTTGCACCTGTAACGATAATCTGGCTTGTCTGGTTGCGCTCTACGTTGACCTCAGACTCTGCTACGGCAAGAGCGGAAGCAGCGCGTGTGTCAGGAACGGTTACGGTGATGGTGGCAGAACCCGGCTTAACATCGTCGTTGCCTGCGCTTGCAACGGTGATGATAGCCTTGCCATAGCCCTTGGCTGTGATGACGCCGCTTGCATCAACGGAAGCGATGGATGGTGCAGAAGATGTATATGTTATTGCGCTTGAAGCGGTTGCGGTAATCTGGGATGTAGCACCCTTCACGATGGTGAGCTCTGCAGGAGATGTTACCTTGAGGTCAGACTCTGCACGGTCGTCGCCGCCAACCTCTATAACGAATGATATGGAACCTCCGTTATATACTTCGTCGTTAGACTGTATGAGGGATACTGTTGACTTGCCTTCTACGAGACCGGCAACGAGGCCTGTCTCGGATACGGTGACGAGGCGTGTGATGCTTGACTTGAAGGTGATGTCGCCGGTACAGCTTGTGGTGTAGTGGACACCCTTGGTGAGCTGGAGTGTCTTGCCAGGCTTGATGGCGATGTTGTCCTTAACGAGCGACTTGAGGTCGGAAGGGGTAAGCATCTGATATACCTTTACGCCCTGAACGTCACGTGTGGAAGAGTTGGTGTTGACAATCTTGACGTACTTGATGGTTGCGTCGGTGCCGGTGTAGATGGCTGTAGGGTGAGTACCTTTCTTGCCTTCAATCTTGGAACCGGATGCGGTCCATGAACTGCCGTCCTTTGAGGTGTAGAGCTGCCATGACTGCGAGCCGGCTGACGATACGTAGAAGTTTGCGGTAGCAATACCCTTTGTGTCATATACGATGACACCCTGATTCTGTGGTACCTTGTAGGAACCGATGTAGTCAGAGCATGAACCGTAGGTAGAGTTGGTGATTACGCGGTCCTTGTCAAAGACAACGGAAGCGTCGGTTGTCGTGATGATGCCGTCGGTATTGTAGTGAGCAAGGGCAGAGGCATTGGCTGCATTGAACCAGAAGTAGTCGCCGTTCTCGCCGACAACCTGCTTGCCGGATGCGGTAGAGCCACCGCCGCCAGCCCATGAAGGCTTGTGTGCCTCGTTCTCTGCGTCGGAGATGTCCTGGCCGTCACCACCTACGACAGTCTTCTCTGCAGGAGTGCGGTCGCTTGCCTTGGTGCCGTCAGCGAAGCCGATGAGTGTTGACTCGTATGCTACGACAGCTGCCTTAAGCTCTGGGATGACGCTGTAGTTCTCGTCCTGGTTAGCGTTCTTGAAACGCCAGTTGAAGTCGCCGTGCTGCATGCGGCCGGCACCGAGTTCGCCCCTTACGATGGTTGGTACCTCGTCAGCATAGTCGATCTTGTTCTCGATGTAGGTGCTGAGGGCTGCCTTTTCTGCCTCGTAGTTGTAAGGATAGTTGCCGGAGAAGGACTTACACTCAGTAGGCACCTGCTCGTCGCGTGTCTGTGCGTTGTAGGCATCCCACTTGCCGGTAGCCTGTACGTCGCTTGTCCAGAACTGTATCTTCTTTGGGTAGGAATAGATGTTGTCGAACACCTTTACCACGCCACCTGTCTCGCCGGAGAATGTTCCGGCACCCTCTGCGTCTGTTCCCTGCAGTGAAGAGAGGACAGGGTACTTGGTGTTACGGAAGTAGTTCTTCTCTACAAAGGCAGAAGCACCGCCGGCAGCTGCGCCGACACCGTACTTTGAAACGCCGTCATAGAAGTTGTTATATACGTGGAAGAACTGCGAACGGATACGTGGATGACGTGAGTCGGAGTGGTCGAACCAGTTGTGGTGGTAGGTGTGCCAGCAGCCGTTCTCTGCGGTGCTGCCCTCCATACCGCCGAGGGATGTCTTACCGTTGTCGTAGAAGTGGTTGTATGATATGGTACATTTCATTGACTTACCCTTCACGTCAACAGTGCCGTCGCCCTTTGCCTGGTCAGCGTCGCCGCCTGTGCCGCCATAGAAGAAGTCCATGTTGTGAATCCAGACGTTGGAGTTGCCGGTGTCGAGTGAGAGGCAGTCGTCGAGACATACCATGATGGCGAAGTTGCGGAACTCCGCATTATGCGTATTGCGAACGAGGAAACCGAAGCCCTGTACTGTAGCGTCGTTACCGATACCCTCGATGGTTATTGGCATATTGGAATATACGCCCTTACCCTTTACCTGGATGCCCTCAGCAGAGGACGACATCTTGTCGAGGTCCTCCTTGGCAACCTTACCGATGATACGGAAGGCTACAGGAGTTGTCTCGTAACCTTTCTGGTAAGCGTCGATGATAGTCTGGAAGCCAGTGCATGATATTGTGCTGCCCTTGCTGTCCTGCTTAACGTCCATGTGGACGGTCTTTGCGGTCTTTGCTGTGACATAGATCACCTTGGCACCGTCCTTCAGAGTACCGTCGTTCTTGTAAGCACCGATGCCATCAGGCATTCCTACGTGTGCAAAACCGGAACGGTCGTGAGCCGTTGCCGTGAAGACATCAGACTCAGCCTCGCCGCTAGCGCTTGAGACAACCTTGAATTGGTAATTGCCGGCCTTGAGGCCTACCATGTCGGCACGGCCATAGTCAGGATAGTGACGTACGAGTTCCTTGTCCAGCTGGGTGTAGCTGCCACCTTCTGGACGAACGAATACGGTGTAGGTGGCACCGTCTTCCCATGCCCACTCTACACATCCGCTCTCAAACCATCCCTGTGTCTTGGTGATGGAAACTGCCATTGCTGACGTCACACAGAGCATCAGCATAGCAAGAAGAGAATAAAGTTTCTTCATCTTTTTTGTTAGTAATTTACGATTGTATTTAGTTGTTATTTTGTAATCTCCACTTTACAATTTGCAAAGTTACATATTTTATTTGAAACAGCAAAATAAAATAACAAAAAAGACATATTATAACATAAAAAAGACGGAAGTCATAGTGTTGACCTCCGTCTTTTTCCTTGTTTTAACGTCTTAGGACTCAGCGTTGTTCTATGTGCGTGGGATAGGGAATCACGTTACGTATGTTTAGCATGCCCCACGCAGCTGATCATGATGCCGTACATCATGCTATTTACGAATAAGGAAGAATGAGCTTCTGTGAGTAGTAGCGAAGCTGCAACATCATTTACTGTCTCTGCCAGCAGGACATACGCAAAACTTTCCGCAACTTTCTGAAAAGTTTTTCCGCAACTTATGGGTGAGTTTTTCCGCAACTTTTTGATTTTACGCAGTCACCTTAATCTTATTTCTGGCTTTGCAATCCTGATTGTTGAGTGGTCGGTGTCCTGATTTGACATCGGTATCTCGCCGGGCTGACAGAGCTTATATACCTCATTGTTGATATAGTCGCTGAGGTCAGAGACGTTGCCGCTGTTGGCACCGAAATTCAGGAGGTTAAGGACGGAGCGAGACGACGACTCCACCACCACCTTACACGTCTGCGAACTCGTTGCCACCACCTTCATCTTCACGTTCTCGCTGAACGGTGACAGCCACGCCCCATGACGAGCCTCGACAACGAACAATCCGTCATCGAATTTTACGCTGGAGAACTTAGTCCTCTTCATCTCAAACAAATTCCTCACCGCCGCATACGTCCTGCGGGCGTTGTGAGGAAACTCCAATGTCGTTTTCTCCATATTGTATCTTATGTTTTTAAGCAACCTATGGGAATTACGAATACCCCATCCTTTCTGCGATAAGCATATTTACTGACAGCTGTCAACACCATCATAAAAGAAGGAGCAGGCATTTTATCCGTATCTATGGAATTTGCCAAAGTGAGCAGCGTCTGAGCACCTTTTTCTATATTATCAATACCACCCAGTTTTATCTCTATCAAAGCATACGAGCCATTGCGCCTATGCAAGACTGCATCACATTCCAATCCTCCAGAATCACGGTAATGGTATATACTACCATCCAAAGCGTCGGCATAGCATCTCAAATCCCGGACAGCCATATTCTCAAAAAGAAGGCCAAAAGTCCGCAGGTCGTTAATAAGATCCTGAGGTCCAACCCCCAAGGCAGCAGCTCCGATGCTTGGATCCACGAAGTATCTGGTTTCCGATGACTGGATAGCTTTCTTACTGCGCAGGTTTGGATTCCACGCTGGTGCATCCTCCAGTACATGCAGTTTCTTCAGTGCATCAATATAGTCAGATACTGTTTCGTATGAGATGGAAGCATTATCATTCTCCTTTATGTCCGCTGTAATTTTACTAAAACTTATCGGCATAGCAAGATTGCGAGCATACGAACGCAGAAGCAGTCTTGTTCTTTCAGCGTTTCGTCTGCTGTTGTCAACACGCTGGATATCCACTTTATATATAGTCTCGTAGTAATCCCTTGCCTGATCCAATGCCACATCACCCTTCATGAAAGTTGCCTGTGGCCATCCTCCACGACAAAGTATGAAGGCAACCTGCTCTAAGTCCAAGGTATTTTCCTGTGGTTCAATCCCCTTACCGTCAAAGAGTTCTTTCATACTGACCGTTCCAGTGGATTCTCCTGACTCCCACAGACTCATGGTACGCATAGTCAGACGTCCTATTCGTCCTGTTCCGCTATGACGCATTTTCTCCTTGTCAGCAGGAACGCTACTACCAGTCAGTATGAACTGCCCGGTATCTCCTCTGTTGTCCACTTCGTTGCGAACCATATCCCATAATTCAGGAATGCTTTGCCATTCATCAATAAGTCTTGGAACCTTGCCTTTCAGCAAAGCCATTGGTAGAATCTGATAAGTCTCCAGAGCATCTCTCAACACAGGAGTATTACCCAAATCCAGCAAACTCTGTGCTATCTGCTTGGCTGTTGTAGTCTTGCCACACCACTTGGGGCCCTCTATCAAGACAGCTCCTTTTCCTTGCAGCTTTCGCTCCAGAAGTTCATCTACAATGCGTCTCTTGTATGTCTTCATAACCTATAGTTTTTATTTTGCTGCAAAAGTACTAAAAATAAATGACATACGCAAAACTTTCCGCAACTTTTTGAAAAGTTTTTCCGCAACTTATGGGCGAGTTTTTCCGCAACTTTTTGATTTTTCCCCTAAAGAGATCCTAAAAAGCGTTGTGAAGCAACCATACATTACGTAAATAAATCCGTGAGCATGGCGAAGAGTGAAGCCCCATTACTCATTTTCTTCTCTTCCTCGCCCATTAGCCTTGCATCGAGGTAAAGGGGAGAGAGCAATCCAGCCCTCTCCAGATCTATATCATATTTCCGTTTGAAAGCCTCGTTGATGTCCTTGTTGCAGACGATAGGTAACCGGTTCATGCTGTTATACATCCGACTGGTTATCTCAACCTCCATACCCGGCTCTATCAACACAGCGCTAAAGCAAACGCGCTTCGTTACTGATATTTTCCAAAGTGACATGTTATAAACTTTACTTTATATTTTCGTTTGGACCATTTATTGTATGGATGATATAATTATTACCATCTTCATGTAATTCGTTTATTGTAAAAATAATATGCCATTCTTCATCACCTTCCCGAAGAACGTTCAAACCTTCTCGTATTCTTTCGTCATAGAACTGACATTTTACATCTGTGAATCCGTATCCAACTTGCAATGTTCCAAGTTCGAATTCACCGACAAAAACATACTGGTCATTAACCCAATCATCATTGATTCTTGGTTTTTCGCTAATCCAACATAAGACAGATAATGTTCCTGTTGGTTCGGATGATGTGTTATCAATTCTCTTACATGAAAATATGATTTTTTCATTATTCTCAATGTAATGTTCTGGAGTAGTAATATTTACGGTTGAGCAGTTACCAGATTTTGCCGGTTTTGTAACAAATAATGAAGCGTTCTCATTTTCCTTAAGTTTTTCATTCATTTGTTTATCAAGATCTTTCTTCAGTTTTTCGTTGAATGCTTTTACCTTTGGAACAGTTTCGTTATAATAATCCATCTCTGTTTTGTATTTGTTTTCTACAGAGTAGACTCTCCATAAAAACAGCGCAATCTCATAAATAACTATACCTCCTATAACATATGGTTTTAAAGCTCCGAAACTAAAACTAACATCAAGTAAAGTAAATGTTAAATAGTATAATATAGTTGAAAAAGTATTCCATAATGCAATACACAACAACAAGTATAAAGGATATAAGAATAGGTGCTTTGCTTTTCCTATATATTTTTCTTTGATTGGTTGAGATGGCATCTCTTTTTTCTTTGATACATATTGTTGGTTATAATATCGTTTGATAATATAAGATATTGTAGTCTCGTTAGACTTCCAAGAACATTTACATCGAGGACAAGAGAAGGATAGCGGCTTTAGATTGCGCGTATTGATGTTCTGATCATGCCAATCACCAACCGCTCCCTTTAGCATATGACCGAGAGCTGCTGCACCAAATATCGCACCATACGGTCCCAAGACCGAGCCTATTGTTCCACCAACTAATTCTCCCACATGCTTTGCTGTTGAGGTGTAGCCATATTTAGATACAGCGTTATATCCCTGTTCTGCTAAACCTTGTTTGCTTTCTGAGCCTATAACATGGGTCTTACATATTGGACAAATATGTTCCATATATTATTGTTTTTTTTATATTTATGATAAAACTTTCTTGGAAGAAATGCATAGAAACGGATATTTTTCTTCTCTGTAAATATGTATTTCTTTAAAGCCTATTTTGTTGAGTGTATTTTCTATTTCTTTATAGGAATATGTGTGCATATTATCAATATACTTATCCCATAAGTTTCCTTTTTCTGCATCTGCTCCATTTACAATATAAAAGGTGCCATAGTCTTTAAGAATTCGATAAACCTCTCTGAATGATTTTTCAATGTCTTGCCAATAGTAAATTGTTTCAAAAGCTGTTACAACATCATATGTGGCAGGACACAGAGGAATTTTGTTTACACTACCTAATATAATATGGCATCTATTATTTGTAATTTCTATAGAATTGACTTTTCCAGATAATGAAACAGACGTTTTTGAATAATCCATTCCATCAACGATAGAATTAGGAAACCTTTTCAATAGTCGCGCAATATTTCCTCCTCCACCACATCCGATATCAAGGATAGTGGCTCCATCATATATTTCCAAATGTTCAAATGCCCATTCTGCCAGAAATCTATGACCAAACCCATTCATGAATTTTAGAATTATCATCCCCAAAACTCCTTTAGGTTTACAAGCATTATTTAAAATACGTTTTAATAATTTGTATTTCATCTATAATCATGAAGGAAGAAGTGTGAATTCAAATTCATACTCTTTACCAGAACAGTGAAACCTACTATATAGTTCATAGATTCCACTGTTCTTGGTAATCGATTTAAGCAAACAAAGCAATTACTACGGTTGACAAAGCCGCAACGCATGCAAATAATGCGACAAAACTTACCATACATCCTAATCCTGCTTGCTTTAGGCCTTCATGAGCTAAATGACCAAGAGCGTGTTCTAAATTTTTATCCATAATTATAGATTTTTTATGTCTCAGACTTCCAGAAAGACAAAATTTATGTTATTGTAATACTTGAATTAAAATCAATATGCGGAAGTCTCTGCAATCTCTTTTTGTGAATTGTACTTTATATGGAGGATTGCAAACATATCAAAATTAACTTGTTGTTTTTGAACCTTATTCTTCTTTGAATAGCATCTAGATAAACTCTTATTTGTTAATTACTGAATTCAAATAATTAAGGTCAAATTTTCCTTTGACAGAATACATTTTCGTTAGTGCATTCATGTATAGGTATGCTGCTCCATATATTATGGCTGTCGTAGTTACTGTACTAATACCAGCACTAGCTAACCAACCGACGACAGGTATGACCTTAACTCCTTCGCTAAAAACAGTTGCAACGCCTTTAGCTGCGGCGGAACTTAGATTTGTAAAAATCGCAGACGCAATGCTTTTACCTGCATTC
>CAMADY010000067.1 GCA_945831805.1 uncultured Prevotellaceae bacterium | reverse complement strand
CTCGAGTGGTTGAAGAGGCACGCCTGGAAAGCGTGTATTCCCCTAAAGGGAATCGCAGGTTCGAATCCTGTTCTTTCCGCATCGTAGAGATTCTCAAGTTGGTGGGAATCTCTTTTTTTATGCAAAAAGGAGAAAATTCTGTTTGTTATTGCTTTCTTTATAAGTAACATTAAGGTTTTCTTACGTACCTTATATGATATAATTCAGAAGAAAAACGCAGTTTTGTTTTGATGTTGAAGGAAAATTTAGTACCTTTGCAACAAAGTTAATTCAAAAATATCTCACTAAGCAATGAAATATCACGATTTAGGAAAGACTGGTTTGAAGATTTCCAATCTATGCTTCGGCGCTTCGTCACTGGGCAGCGTGTTCCATGAGACAAAGGAGGCAGAGAGCATCAAGGCCGTTGAGGCAGCTCTCGATGGTGGCATCAACTTCATTGACGTCAGCCCTTACTATGGTCACTACAAGGCAGAGACGGTGCTCGGCAAGGCGTTGAAAATTCTGCCACGCGACAAATATTACCTCTCTACAAAGGTCGGTCGCTATGGTAAGGACGGTGTCAACACTTGGGACTATAGCGCAAAGCGCGTGACAGACAGCGTCTATGAGAGCATGGAACGTCTCAACATAGACTTCATCGATCTGATAAACGTTCACGACATAGAGTTTCAGGCAGCACTGCCAGGAGGTTTGCAGCTTGTCGTTGACGAGACCCTCCCTGCCCTTGTAGAGTTAAAAAAGAAGGGCGTGGTAGGTCATGTGGGCATTACTGATCTGCAGTTAGAGAACCTCAAATGGGTTATAGAACACTCGGAGAAAGGTACTGTAGAGAGCATCCTTAACTTCTGTCACTACTGCCTGAACGATGACAAGATCGTTGACTTCCTTGATTTCTTTGAGGAGAACAACGTAGGTGTAATCAATGCGTCACCTCTCTCCATGGGACTTCTCTCGAAGCGAGGCGTTCCTGACTGGCATCCTGCGCCAAAACCATTGGTTGAGGCATGCGCAAAGGCAGCCGCATACTGCGAAGAGCAGGGCTATCCTATCGAGAAACTCGCCATACAGTACAGCGTAAGCAATCCACGCATTGCCGGCACTCTCTTCTCTTCTGCCAATCCGGAGAACGTCAAGCGCAACATTGCATGGGCTAATGAGGAACCGGACATGCAGCTTGTGCAGAAGGTGCAGGAGATTATAGGTGATCAGAAGCGTGTTTCATGGGCTAATTCGTAGTATTTCCCAAAACCACCCACCCGCAAAACCACCCACCCGCAAAACCTTAAAACCACAAAACCTTAAAACCACAAAACCCTAAAACCGCAAAATATGACAATAATTGATGCGCACAGCCATTTGTGGCTTAAGCAGAACACCGTTGTTGACGGTAATCCGATATACTCTCTGTCGGACAATCCCTCAAGAAGCATGTTCTTCGGTGAAGAGCGCCAGATGCTTCCGCCGTTCATGATTGACGGAAAGAACACCGCAGAGGTGTTTCTGTCAAACATGGACTATGCTCAGGTACAGGCGGCAGTGGTTGTACAGGAGGTTATCGACGGCAATCAGAACGACTATCTCTCAGAGGTTCAGCAGCGATACCCTGACCGCTTCTTCTGTATGGCAATGCTGGATGTGGAGAACCTGCAGTTTGCTGAGGGGGCAGAATGCGTTGGCGACTTTTCCGTAGCAGAGCTTATACCTGCAAACCTTAAAGGTCTTGCCATGCCGGGGCATAGAGTACGTCGCTCACTCCTTGAACTTATGCCGCTGTTCAAGCATCTGGAGCAGCGTGGAATGATTCTCTCCATGTGCCTCGGCGAAGACGAACACCAGATAGGCGAGATGCGTGAAGTCATCCATGAGTGCCCAAACCTGAAGGTGGCGATAGGTCATTTCGGAATGGTTACCACACCAGCATTCAAGAGTCAGGTACTGCTTGCACGCGAAGGCCGTAATGTCATGGTGGAGTCTGGCGGCATAACATGGTTGTATAACTCTGAGTTCTATCCTTATCCGTCAGCCGTACGCTCCATAAAGGATGCTGCGGAGTGGGTAGGCATGGACAGACTGATGTGGGGTAGCGATTATCCTCGCACCATAACGGCTATAACCTATCGCATGTCCTACGATTTTATCTGCAAATCAAAGGAACTGACAGAAGCAGACAAGGCATCGTTCCTTGGTGATAATGCCCGCAAGTTCTACGGTTTCAGGAACCTTCCGGAACTTCCATATATTAAAAATATGAGTGAATAACAATAAACATCCTTTTGCTCTCCAAAGGTAATTTTAAAAAGCCTCCCCTCGGGGTTTCTGTCCCCCGCAAAACGGGGGAACCGAAGGGAGTCTATGGAGAGGGCTCAAATGAAAGCAATTCAAATAACACACAATCAGGAGCTCAGCGTCATTGATATAGAGTCTCCTAAGGCACCTGCCGCTGGTGAGGTGCTGCTTAAACTTCAGTACGTCGGCTTCTGTGGATCCGACATCAACACATTCATGGGCCGCAACGGCATGGCTCTCAATCCTGTCATACCGGGCCATGAGGTCGGCGCCATCATCGAGGCTGTCGGCGAAGGGGTGCCAGAGGGCTTGAAGCCTGGCATGACAGTGACCTGCAATCCTTACACCAACTGTGGCAAGTGTGCCTCATGCCGTAACGGAAGAGTCAATGCCTGTGAGCACAATGAGACTCTCGGCGTTCAGCGCAACGGTGCTATGAAGGAGTATATCACCCTGCCATGGGAGAAGATTATCCCTGCCGGACTCCTCACTCCACGCAACTGCGCTCTCGTAGAGCCAATGTCAGTAGGCTTCCATGCCGTAAGCCGTGCACAGGTGACAGACATCGACGTGGTGCTCGTCATCGGTTGCGGTATGGTTGGTCTTGGTGCTGTCGTACGTTCCGTAACACGTGGCGCAACGGTTGTTGCGGCGGATATCGATGATGATAAGCTCGCACTTGCAAAAGAACTCGGTGCTTCCTACACCATCAACACCCTCACGGAGGATGTCCATGAGCGTCTGCGCTCAATGACAAGCGGCTTCGGACCAGACGTTGTCATAGAGGCAGTAGGCAGTACGCAGACCTATCAGATGGCTGTTGACGAGGTGGCATTCACTGGTCGAGTTATCTGCATTGGCTATGCAAAGAGCGAGGTATCGTTCCAGACAAAATACTTCGTACAGAAGGAACTCGACATCCGTGGCTCACGCAATGCCATGCCGTCAGACTTCCGTGCAGTGATACATTATCTTGAGCGTGGCACCTGTCCGTTCGACAAACTCATTACAAAGGTCATTAAGCCAGAAGAAGCTCTTGACACGATGCAGTGGTGGGGCAAGAATCCAGGCAAGGTGTTCCGCATCCTCGTAGATTTCACGGAATAACACCAAACCACCAAACCACCAAACCACTAACCAGCCAAACCACTAAACAATGAAAAAGGCAATCGAAAAGCAGTATGTCGTGCCGTTCATGCTTGTCAGTGTGCTGTTCCTCCTGTGGGGACTCGCCAACAACATGACGGACACCCTCCTTGCTGCGTTCAAGAAAATCATGAACATGAGCGATGCACAGACGTCGCTCATACAGTTTGCGTTCTACGGATCGTACTTCTGCTTCGCACTACCTGCGGCACTCTTCATCCGTAAGTACTCCTACAAGCTCGGCATCATCCTTGGACTTACCCTCTATGCAGCAGGTACCATACTGTTCTATCCCGCAGCAGAGGTGGAGAGCTATCTCTTCTATCTCATTGCCATATACATCATGGCGGGCGGCTGTTCCGTACTTGAGACGACGGCAAATCCGTACATCCTGTCTATGGGAGATCCAGAGACTGCCACGCGTCGTCTGAACATTGCGCAGTCCCTGAACCCTATCGGCAGCATCATCGGCATTCTGATGAGCAAGATGTTCATCCTCAGCGACATCAGTCTGCAGTCGGTGTCAAGTACCTACATGGGACTAGGCTTCGTGCTTATAGGTATCATGGCATTGATGTGCTTTGCAAAGATGCCTCTTGGCAAGGACAACGACCACAGCAGCGTTGGGGCTTCCTTTGCACGTCTGCTGAAGAACAAGAACTATGTCTATGGAGTCATAGCGCAGTTCTTCTATGTAGGTGCACAGATCTGCGTGTGGTCGTTCACTATTCGTCTCGTCATGCAGGAGCTTCCAATCGCAGAGGCAGAGGCAGCCAGCATCTACCTCGTAAGCATCATCTGTTTCTGTAGCGCACGATTCCTGTTCACATGGCTTATGAAGTGGGTTATGCCGGCAAGGCTCATGGCATGGGCAGCGGCAGCAGACCTCCTGCTCTGTGTCATCATTGTAGCGCTTGGTGGCAACGGATGGATTGTCGTCGGTGCTCTAATCCTCGTCAGCTTCTTCATGTCCCTTCAGTTCCCTACCATCTACGGCATTGCCCTCGATGGCATCGGTGACGATGCGAAGATAGGTGCTTCTGGTCTCATCATGGCAATCCTCGGTGGTGCCATCATCACTCCGCTTCAGGGACAGATAAGCGATATGGCAGGCATCAACGTCTCCTACGCCGTTCCTGCTGTCTGTTTCGCCGTAGTCCTGGCATATAGCGTTTTTGCGATGAAACGAAGATAGGACATGATATAGGTAATAGGGAAAAGACTACTTCAGGAATCTTGCCCTCTCGCTTGCTGCGAGGAGGAAGGCGCCGGTGCCGAAGTTTGAAGTTGACTTCTGGTTTACCACCTGACCTGGGATAGCCTTCTCGCCGATAGGCTGGACGTAGCCGACGGAGTTGTCTGGCTGAAGGGCTATGGTAGAGAGGTATGTCCATGCCTTGTTGGCTGCCTGTACGTAGGTCTTTGGCAGTATGCCGTTGTTGATGCCCCAGTAGAGAGAATAGCAGATGAGTGCCGTTCCAGATGTCTCACGACCAGGAGCCTGCTCCGGGTCCATCATGGAGCGTGTCCAGTAACCCTCTTCCTGCTGGCAGCTGATGCAGGCCTTCGCCATCTTCTGATAGTACTTAACGAGCTCCTTGCGATGCTTGTACTTCTTTGGCATATCCTTCAGAACCTTCGCAAAGGCTGCCATAACCCATCCGTCGCCGCGAGCCCAGAAGTCTTTCTTGCCTGCTGCGGTCTTGTGCTTAGGATATACATATTTGCCGTCACGGAAGTAGAGACCTGTCTCCTCATCGTACATGATGCCGTTGGCGTACTGCCAGTTGGCATACATCTGGTCAAGATACTTCGTGTCCTTGGTCGTTGCGTACATCTTAGAGAATACAGGCATCACCATATAGAGGGCGTCAGCCCACCACCAGTAGTCGGCCTTACCGCTGTTAACCTCATAGTTCATTACCTCAAAAGCGCGCTTGATGCGGCGGTCGTCGGTAGAGACGGCACCCTTGTTGTCTGCGTTGTAGAGGTCGAGGTATGTCTGGAAGCAAATCTGCCAGTCACCGAAGAGCACGAAGTCCGTACCCTCGCCGTAGTTCTTGTACTTCCACTTTGAAGAATCTGGTTCCGAAGCACCCTGCCAGTTGTTCTTCTCTGCCCACGCATAGCTGTAGTCGTACCACTGCTTTGCCTGTTCCTTGTCGGCTGCATCCTTGCTGTTTGCAAAGAGACTGTATGCCTCCATGTTGCCGGTGAAATATACGGCATTATCCCAGAACGCAGAGAGTCCGCGCTTGGTGCCACCATACTCCGGTGCCCCATGGTTCTGCTGCCAGGTGTTGTTTACTTTCACTATGATGTCCTTGACATCCTTGGCTGTCTCTGCCATGATGTTCAGCGATAGCAGCATGGCGGCTGCAAGTAAAAAAAACTTTTTCATATAGTTAGTAGTTATTATTTATTTTTCAATCAATACCACGGCATACGCTGATATACCCTCCTTGCGTCCCGTGAATCCAAGCTTCTCCGTTGTCGTTGCCTTGATGGACACATTGTCGGGATCTGTCTGCATCACGGTGGCAAGACACTCGCGCATCTCCTCCACATGAGGGTTCAGCTTAGGCTGTTCCGCACATACGGTGCAGTCGATGTTGCCTACCTTATAGCCCTTCGTTGCTATCAGCTCTATCGTCTTTCGCAACAGAATCTTCGAGTCGATGCCATCCGTCTCCGCTGCCGTATCGGGAAAGTGATAGCCTATGTCGCGCATGGTCGCTGCACCGAGGAGTGCATCGCAGATAGCATGTATCAACACGTCGGCATCGCTATGTCCCAGCAGACCATGCGTATGCTCAAGCTTTATGCCTCCAAGCCAGAGGTCTCGACCTTCCACCAGCTGGTGGACGTCATATCCTAATCCTACTCTTATCATCTTTTTCCTGTTTTTATTTTAGATATTACGAATCCGCACACCTTGCTTATAACCCACGCTATAGGCACTGATATCGCCAGAGTCAGCAGGAACGTAGGCCAGTAGCCGAGGTGAAGCTTCTGCAACGGTATCAGCACGAACTGCACATGCAGAAGGTATATCTCCAGCGAGATGCCACCCACGAAGCGGAATACTGCGCGAACCTTATCCGGTACTCTGCTGAACACCTCGCACATTATGAGTATCGTGGTGACTGCCAGTACGATGTACAGCATTCGCTCCGTATAGAGTGGGAACCGTCCGTGCTTCATCTGCTCCAGCCATACGCATGCCCCGAGGCTTATGGCGAAGAACGCACCAGCCATCCACCACGTCTCTTTGTCAAGCACCTGCTTCTGGCGTACTGCCTCTGCCGTTACGATGCCGAGCATGAATACCGGTATGCGGCTCCAGAATATCTCTATGTGCCCGACTGCCTGATGTACCGGCGTTACGTACTGCACTATGATACACCACATCAGCGGCAGCACCACCAACCATCGGAAGACGGGATGTCTGCGCACCGCCTCCATGAACATCGGCGCAAAGACGTACATCATCATCGTTGCCGGTACATACCAGAACGTCAGCTCGTCGCGCCTCCAGAAGTCCCAGTTTATCAGCACGTCGCCCATGAGGTCTGTCACCCTGTCCGTCGTTACCGGTGCCGACGACTGTACGAACCTCGATACGTAGTAGTAGCCCGCAATGATGAGCCATGCGGGGTAGATGCGTATCGCCCTGTTCTCGTAGAACCGTTTCCAGTCCTGGTTCCTCGTCCATGAATACCACAGCCCTATGCCGGAGAGGAAGAAGAAAATATCCACGCCGAGGTTACCCATCCTTCGCAGTCCGAAGAAAGGGTCCGACATCGGGAGGTTGACGTGGAAGAGCATTACGATGATGATGGCGAAGCCCATCAGCTCTCCTCTGTATCGTGAAATCTTGCTTAAGTCCATTGGCTACAATAGTTATGGTTCGGGCGCGTATATATTACTGCTCGACTGCAAAGGTATAACTTTTTTCTGATATTCTCTTCTTTTTACTGCATTTTTTTCACCACAACACCCCGAAACATGCATTTTCTTAAATAAAAAGCCATTCTGTTTTTGTCCGTTTGGTTTTTTTTTGTAACTTTGCACCGAATAGCGTGTCGTCGCTTTACGCTGGCAGACAAACTGCTGTAGGCTTAGCCGGCACGAACCTATCTTTATCACGGAATACTGACATGTATTTATTGCTCAAACCCATACTGACGAGGACTTTCCTCTTTCTTTTCCTGCTTGGAATAACAAGCAGCATCGTCACCGTACCGCATGTGAAGGGTGCGCACATGTACGAGAATGCCGTCTGGGAACTAATCCCCGATGTCTATTTCATCTCCGCCATACTCTGCCTCATTCCGCAGTATCTGAAGTCGCGGAAATGCCGGTTTCCGCTGCGCACCATAGTGAAGGCACTGCTCTACGCCTTCCTCTATCCGCTCTACATCATCGACACCTTCTGTTTCGTGAAGTTCGGAGCAACGCTCAACCCCTCCATGCTCCTCCTCATGGGTGAGACGACGGGCAACGAGGCGAGCGAGTTCCTTACGTCATACGTCACGCCCGATGTCATCTTCTCCGAAGTCGGCATCATAATGCTCGTGCCCCTGCTGCATGTTATCACTATCCTTGCAACAAGGTATTATCATAAGAGAAAAACAGGTGCCGTTGGTTCTTCCTCAAATTATGCCAGGAACGGAGTGGACAAGTCCGTCTTCGACATTCTGCGTCGAAGGTCTCCTTTCGCCTTCGCCGTCGCTTTCCTCTCCAACTTGCTTGTGATCTTTGGCGTGGGCTACTGCGTCAACCTTACATATAATAATAAGGTGATGTTCCGTGAGGTCATGTCACTTGAGACGATAGGCGAGGTGGAGCACCATTTCGCTGCTAATCCCCACACCGAACTCTATCAGCCGCCGATGCGACTGGCGTTCTCACTCTATAGTAACCATCTCATCTCCTTGCAGTTGGATCGCTTGCGTAAGACTACGGAGAATGTTGTCGTTGACTCCTGCTCGGTGAAGAGTCCGGAGATAGTGCTCATCATCGGCGAGAGCTTCAACAAGCGTCATGCGCAGATCTACGGCTATACGAAACCGAACATGCCTAACCAGATGCGCATGGAGAAGGATGGCGACCTGATCAAGATGGACGATGTCGTGGCACCATGGAACCTCACCAGCTTCGTCTTCAAGCACCTCATGACGACCTACTGCTATGGCGACGAGGGCGACTGGTGCGACTATCCGCTCTTCTGCCAGCTCTTCCGTAAGGCGGGCTACAACGTCACGTTCCTCACCAACCAGTTCCAGACGAAGGCGAAGGAGGCTGTCTATGACTTCAGCGGCGGCTTCTTCATCAACGATGAGCAGCTCAGCAAGGCGCAGTTCGATGTTCGAAACGACGAACTGCACGTCTTCGACGAAGGACTACTCGAAGACTACGATAAGCTCTTTGCCCTTGACAGCGTTGCACTTCCCACCGCCCAACCGCATAACCAAACAACCACCCAACCGCAAAACCGCCCAACCGCCCAACCGCAAAACCGCCCAACCACCCAACCGCAAAACCGCCCAACCGCAAAACCGCAAAACCGCCCAACCGCAAAACCACACCTCACCATCTTCCACCTCATGGGTATGCATGTCAACTACCGCATACGCTGCCCGAACTCAAAGAAGAAGTGGGGAGCGGGCGACTATCCCGACGATATGGACCTGACGGAGAAGCGCCGCAAGACACTCGCGGACTTCGATAATGCAGTGTGGTATAACGACTCTGTTGTAAACCAGATAGTGGAACGTTATAAGGAGAAGGATGCCATCGTCATCTATTTCTCTGACCATGGCGAGGAAGTCTTCGGTCCCGGCGCACGCCATTTCTTCGGACGCATGCACAAGTCCGACATCACCAAGCGCCTGGCAGACGAGGAATTCCGCATACCGATGTGGTTCTACACCACGAAGACCTATCAGCAGAACCATCCCGATGTCGTTCAGGCTATACGCGCAGCAAAGGGAAAACCGTACATGACAGATGCCATGTCGCACCTGCTCCTCGGACTTGCCGGCATACACTGCAGGTACTATCGTGAGGACTACGACCTCCTGTCGCCTCGCTATGACGCAGAACGTAAACGAATACTGAAACATCAAGTAGATTATGACACTCTTAAATAGAACAGAATGCTCCGTACTCCGTGGCATCGCCATACTCGGAATCTTCCTCCACAACTTCCTCCATTGGCTCGGTCCTATGGTGAAGGAGAACGAATACCAGTTCATACAGCGTAATGTTGACCGCCTCATGTCGCTGTTCGGCGAACCGTCGGCAGACCTTCCGCTGCAGCTGTTCTCTTTCTTCGGACATTACGGCGTGCCCGTCTTCCTCTTTCTCAGCGGCTACGGCCTCGTGAAGAAATATGAGAAGGGTGGGGTAGAGGAGAAGGTGTGGGCTTTCCTGAAGTCTCACTTCATGAAGCTCTTCCCTATGATGCTGCTCGGCTTCGTGGCATTCGCTATGGTTGACTGGATGACGCCTGGCAGGCATCACTGGACTTTGATAGACATCCTTGCACAACTGACGATGACCATCAACCTGCTGCCTGACCCTGACCACATCATCTGGCCCGGACCATACTGGTATTTCGGACTGACGATGCAGGTGTATGTCGTATATCGCCTGCTGCTTTACAAACGCCATTGGGGATGGACAGCAGCACTCATGGTCCTCTGCACCATCATACAGATGCTATGCTTCGCTGAACCTGAGGGCGACGCCATAAATAGAATAAGGTACAACTGCATCGGCGGCATGCTGCCGTTCGGCATCGGACTGCTCCTTGCACGCTTCGAGGACAAGCTGAGCCTCACCATCGGCAACCGCACCGTCATGGCAACGGTCTTCATGGTGTCGCTCCTTGCAGTGATGTCCTTCTCGCTGAACTTCTGGACATGGCTCTTCGTGCCGGCCTTCATCGTTGCGCTCCACATCGCCTTCGTGAAGCTGCTGCCTCAGTTCCTCCTACGTCCGCTCGACTGGTTGGGAGTACTCTCCTCCGCCATCTTCGTGTGCCACCCGATAACGCGAAAAATCTTCATCCCTATAAGCCGTGGCGGAGCCGTCCTCGATGGCCTCGTGCTCTACATCGTAGCAACCATCGTCCTCGCCATGCTCTTCCAGCGCCTCCTCAAGAAACAATAAAAGAGTATTCCCGTTCAATTCGCGGTAAATTCGTGGGCATTTACGTTAAACATAAAAACAGTGCCATCTGTGGACAATAAAAGCATTCACGTTTAATCGATCATCTCGTACTGCTGCTTCGGGATATAGTCCACCCTCGCCACGATGATCTTGCCGAGGTCAAAGAAGAAACGCTTGTTCTGCGTCTTTCCACTGCGACGGATGATAGCCTCCTGACCCTTGAAAGGACCATCGATGAACCTTATGCGCTTACCCACGTACTGCTCAAAACTCTCGTACGGGATAAGCGTCACGTGGTTCTTCTCCTTCTCCAGAACCGTCATGAACTGCTCCATCTGAACCCTTGGGATGACACGTATCCGGCGGGCCGCCCATGACTCCGTAAGACTCATGCTGCGACCATGCTCGCTGGTGTCCATAAATGTCATGAAACGCATGAAGGTAAACGGCCCCATGGAGTTCTTCAGAGCCCTTATCTCCGTCCTTGTACCATAGAGGAATATAAGGTTCGAGACGAGTGGCACATCAACAATCTTCGTCGTCTCTTCGCCACCCTTCCCGGCGGCAGATTCCTCTATCTCTGAGAGGCTCTTCGGAATGTATGAATCGCGCCTCAGATATACCTTCCGGTAGTCCTTATCTTCTCTGTCTATATTTCTATCTGCCAGCTCTTTAGACGTTAGCAGATAAAACTCTTTTGTTCCTGCGCGATAGAGCCTCCGTTCCTCCGTCGGAACAAAATATTCCATGCCGTAATTACCCTCTCTCAGCTCCCTCGCAATCCTTGCACAACGACCATAGCTCACACGCATCGGAAACCAATACCTGTGACCATCGTCGGAACTGTTTGCCATGAGGAAAGTCGCCCTCTCTGGCACTATAGTCTTTTCTTCATTCTCCATATTCTGAATCCCAGAAATAAATCCTTTGCAAAGGTACAATTTCTTTTCCATATCACCAAACAAATTTGCCATGAAATGTTAATAATGCCTTATTCTAAAAAGAAAACACCCTAAAAGTTTGTTAATTTGCATAAAAAACATTAACTTTGCAAAGTTATAATAGACTATGTCTATTTGCAACCTAAAACAAAACAAACCATCAACCACGGTATGTGCAGCTGGACTACAGTGCATTAGATGATTAAAGACAAAGACAACCAACTCCCTTCCCACCATCGCGCTACCCCCATTTCGCGATGACCCCTCGCCGTGCCCATCCCCCTCCCTTTTTTTTAAAAAAATGTGGAATAAAATCAGCAGAGGGGTCAGCCCCCGCTGATGCGAAGACGAAGACGAAGACGAAAACGAAAACGAAAACGAAGACGAAACGGCTGCGCCTACGAAACGCTGCGCTACGAAGACGAAAACGAAGACGAAAAAAAGAAAAACGATATGATAAGGAATGTCAGCATAAAGAATTATAAATCAGTACAAGAGGCTTGCCTTCTGGATTGCAGTAGATACAACTTGCTTATAGGTCGCCCGAACGTAGGTAAAAGTAATATTCTTGAAGCTTTGTCTCTTTTCCAAGGACCATACTTTACAGGTTGGAAGGTGGATTTTAATAAAGTTTTTCGAGTAGAAAATGCTTCATCACTGTTCTATCTTGGGGATGTTGAAAGAAAAATAGAGGTAGATACAGAAGAACAGCAAATTTCCTTCTCCTATCGTAACCAGAAGAATCTTGATGTGACATTATCTTGTAAAGACAAGGTTCAATCTACCCGACTGGTATCTATGACTCCACAAGACGTTATGGAAGGATATCCTTTGGTTCGCACTTATAATTATTCATCATTGAGCAACCATGATGACGAAGTAGAACTGCCTTTCCTATGTCCTTTGACGGCAAGCAACCTGTCTGATATTATAAAAAAGAAAACGGAATTATATAATTTCGTTTCAGAACTATTATCTTCTGATGGACTTTCGCTAATCTTTGATGCAGGAAAGCAGGAGTATGCGGTGTTGAAAGCTGAGGGAGATAATCGGAGTATGATGTTGCCTTTACAGGCTCTTGCAGACTCTCTTCTTCGCTTGATTTATTACAAGGCAGCCATTGTTAGTAACACAGATGCTGTTCTTATAATGGAGGAGCCGGAAGCACATACCTATCCACCATATATCTCACGTATGGTACATGACATTCTTGAGTCAAAGGATAATCAATATTTCATTGCTACCCATAGTCCCTATGTCGTTAATGAATTTTTGCAGGAGAAGTCGGACGTTGCCATATATATAGTGGACGCAGTAGATGGTAAGACGACAGTAAAACGACTGACATCTCAAGAAATCTCTGATGTTTATGAGTATGGCATTGATCTCTTTTTCAACACAGAATCATTTCTAAACTGACCCATGTTTATGCAAAGAGAAAACCTCGTCCTTCCTGAGTGCTACATAGACACTAATCTCGTAAACACCCTCATTGGAAAGTCCTGTAACCATCAGAAGGGATGCCCTACAGTATTCAAGGTGATGAACGAACGTCTCAAAGATAGTTTCGCCATAGGGGTCATTGACAAAGACAAACGTGAGCCTAAGGCGTTGGAGAGTTTCATGCCTATCTGTAATAACGAGTACATTTATCTGTATAAGCACGCCAATCGTCCGCACTATATAATACAGGTTTCGCCTGCAGAAGAAGTCTTTATCCTACATGCAGCAGAAGAGTTGGGGGTACACTTGTCTGACTTCGGACTTCCGGAAGATCTGGAATCTCTTAAGCAATATACCAAGAGAGCAGATGCAAAGAACAGCAGTCTTTTTACCTCGCTATTCATGGTCCTCAAAGAAGCACCGACAATAAAGACTATGAGCATGACGTTGGACTATCTTCTTGAAAATAAATTTTCTGCAGATACAGCCATCCTATGTAACATAATCAAATAAACCTTCGCTACGAAGACGAAGACGAAACGGCTGCGCCTACGAAACGCTTCGCTACGAAGACGAAGACGAAACGGCTGCGCCTACGAAACGCTACGCTACGAAGAGGAAGAATCACTATGGACGATAACAAAAAGGCACGTAACTTTAGGCAGTATCAAGTGTGGCAGGACGCTGTTGACTATGCCACCCATATATATAAGATAACAGATCAAATGCTCTGGTACGAGAAAAAAGAGTTTGAGAAGTGGTACAAGAAAACTCATCGCACCGTTGCTCCGGTGGAAATCATAGGTAAGCCGGAGCTGATAGGTATCAAGAAACAGCTTAAAAAACATTAAAAATCAAGAAGTCTTGTTTACTCCCGATTTTGAAAGACCCTGTAAACACGGGCCTTTCAAAAGGGTGTGAACCTAATTGGACGTTTACATGTAAATATTTAAAAACCATGTTAATCATGAAGGATCATTTCTAGAATGGTGTATATTCTGATATGACACAGGAGAAACTCCAGTATATGATTGATACAATCAAGGAATTTATTGACAAATATATGAAATAATCGACAAAGCTTATGAAAGGTATACAAAATACTTCTACTCTAAGTTTTAGTAACTTAATAGGAAATAGTGAAAAATTTGTTGTGCCAATGTTTCAAAGAGATTATTCTTGGGAACAGGAACAATGGGATGACTTATGGCAGGATATAACAACTATGATTGAAGAAAAAGACGAACATTATATGGGGTATCTAGTTTTGCAATCAGGGGCAGAAAGTAACACACACAAAATTATAGATGGTCAGCAACGATTTACTACTATAACACTAATGTTGCTTGCTCTAATAAAGGCCATAAAATGCCTTGCAGATAACACTGATGAAGACAGGGACGCTAACAAACAGCGTTATATGGATTTAATGACTACATATATC
>CAMADY010000066.1 GCA_945831805.1 uncultured Prevotellaceae bacterium | reverse complement strand
TAGCCCCATCCCTGCGGCCAGTAGTTCCAGTCCTGCACTATCATGTCGATAGGCACATGACGGCGGCGGTATTCACGGAGGGTGTTTATGATGTCATCGGAAGAGACGTAGCGCTCCTTCGACTGCGTGTAGCCGAAGAGGTAGCGTGGCATCATGGAGACGTTGCCGGTGAGGTAGTGGTAAGCCCGAACAATGGAGCCCAAGCCCCTCCCCCCGCACTCCCGAGGGAGGGAGCCGCTGGCGCTGAATGGTTTTTCAGCATAGGTGGAACCACCATACATGAAATAGTAGTCGAGGGACTTGGCTGCCTCAAGCTGCATGGTGGTGACGTAGCCATGACAGTCTCCTGCACACTCTTCCGTAGCCTCCTCGCTCTTGAAGGTCATGGCGCAGCCGGCATCGAAGAGGAGTCCGTAACCTGCTGTTGAGAGGAGCAGCGGAACAGTCACCTTGAGGTTATGCTGCGTGAGGTACATCGTCTTACCCTGAAGGTTCATATAGTCCTCCATGTGTGCGCCGAGACCATAGAGTGCCTTCTCGTCTGCGTTGTAGAAGGTGGTGACGTAGCGTGTGCTGCGACCGATGGTATCACGGCGTATAACGTCCTTCACGGTCACCTTGCCGTTGGCGGTTTCTTCCACATGGGCAGACTTCTCATCGTAGATGACGCGCTCCTGATAGGAAGGGCTGTGGGATATGGTGCCTTGGTTGAGGATGACGTTACCAGCCTTGTCCATGAAACGAACCTGCTGTGTCTGCTTATCTACAAGGACGATGAGGTTGGAGGACTCGTAGCGCGTCTCGTTATCGGTGTCTGTCTGCTTCACATTCACCGGCTGCTTCTGATAGATGCAACAGCCTGTCTCGTTGCTTGGATAGCCTGGGTAGATGGATGCCGTAACACGTACGATGGATGGTGTGATAAACTCTATCCGCAGAGTCTCTTCTGCGGATAGGGTCGTGATACATAATAATGCGATTATTGAAAGAAATATATTTTTCATAAGATTATCCCTCCCCTTACCCTCCCTCAGGAGGGCAGGGAGGGGGCTGTTATTTGTTTTGAAGGAGGCGAACCTCATAGATTTCGCCTACCTGACATCCTGGTTTTGCAACAAACTTCACACGTACCTGCTTCTTGCCCTTGAGAGCCTCGGCAGGGATAGGGTAGGTCTCGTACTTCCACTGAGAAGAACGCCACTTCTTTGAGTTGTTGACGGACTTCACGAGGACATCGTCAACGTAGAGATCGTACTCACAGGTGCGCCAATCATCCTGTCCCCAATAGCGTATGCGGAGGGCGAGAGCCCCATCCGTAATCCCCTTCGTCTCCCCCGTTTCTCGGGGGACAGAAACCCCGGGAGAAGAGATTGTATTACCTTTTTCTGGAGTTGTTCTCATCAGGTAAGAGAAGTAGTGTCCGTTGCGGGCATCACGGAATGGTATGTTGTTCGTATAGCCCTTGTTAGACTCGTCGGTCTCCATGAAGTGGTCACTCTCTGGCTGCTGCTCACCCGGCTGCACCTTATCGATGGTGATAGCCTCAAGAGCCTGACGTGCCTCCTCTTCCTTCGCAAGGTTGGCGATGTAGTCCTTGTAACCATCCTCGCTGAGCCCCAGCCAGTAGAGCATGTAGCGTGAGTCGTGGAGCTCGAAGAACGGAATGAGCTCAGGCTGTCCGCTGAACGATGGTACGTCGGCGATAGCCTCCTTATTCTCCATTCGGGTGCTGAGGGTGAAGTGGAGCGGATGACCTGGCACTGGCTCAAGACCGTTTGCTATGTCCTCAAGATTCTTTGCCACGAGGAACGGAGCCTTGTCTATTGGGAGTGTCCTGCCGGATGCAAGCTGTCCGAAGCGGCTGTCGTCAGCAAGGAGATGGCGCAGATCCTCCGTGCCGGTCTTCATGGCGAGGGTTATAGGACCATGGAGCAGAGCGATGTACTGCGGTACGTTAGGCAGATGCTCTATGCTGTTGTGCATTGGGAAACAGATCTCAATGACGTCACCCTTCTTCCAATTCCTTGCTATGTCAACGTAGGTGCCCGGCTTCCAGTTTGCGTTGCCGAGAGCCTTGCCGTTGAGTTTGACGGTGAACTCACCATCGTTGACCCATGAAGGGTAGCGCAGACGGATAACCTTTGCGGAGCCGTCAGCCTTAAGGATGGTGATCTTGCTTGTCTCGCTGTAAGGGAACTGCGTCTCCTGACGGAGCTTCATGCCAGCAGACTTCCAGTCAAGCTCAGATGCTGCATAGAGGTTTACGGAGAGAGACGCGTTGTCCTTGTGGGTGTAGATGAACTGATTGTACTTGCCATGGTTCTCCATGCCAGTACCAACGCAGCACCACATTGCCTCGTTAGGAACGGAGTAGTTGCGGTAGTGGCGTGGACGGGCAGAGGTGAAATATACGTAGCCGCCATGCTCTGGATGCTGGGTAGAGAGGATATGGTTGAAGAGGGCACGCTCCACGAAGTCGCCATACTCCGCATTGTCAGGGTTAAGACGGCGGAGAATCTCCGTGAGCTTCAGCATGTTGTTGGTGTTGCAAGACTCCAGACCGTCGATGTCGTTAACGAAGTCGATGCATGCCTCCTTGCTTGGGAAGTGCTCACGACGGCTGTTGCCACCAACGGAGAGGCTGCGGTTATGTGTCACCTCCTGCCAGAAGAACTTGCTTGCCTCAAGGTAGTCCTTGTTGTTCTCAAGCTCCGCGATACGTGCGAAGCCTACAATCTTCGGCACCTGAGTGTTGGCGTGCTTGTTGTCAAGGAACAGGGCGTTGTGCTCCTTCATAGGATTGAGAATCCACTTGTGGGAGAAGCGCTTGGCGCAGTCGAGGTACTTCTTATCCTTCGTCAGTGCGTAGGCATCAGCGATGACCTCATTGATGCCGCCATGCTCCATGCCGAGCATACGTTCCATCTGCTCATCGGAGAGCTTCGAAGTGATGTCGATAGCCCAATCGCAGAAGCCGAGGAAGAGTTGCTTGGCATCCTCGTTGCCGCAGTAGAGCCATGCGTCACGCAGTCCGGCGTACATCTTATGGATATTATAGAGAGGTACCCACGTAGCGTTGAACGTACGGAAGTCACCCTCCTTGAATGTTGACCATATCCTGTCGCTGTTAGGCACACCGCCGACATAGCCCTTACCCCACGCCGGGTGGTTCTTGCCACATGCCTCAGCACACTCCTTCAGTTCCTTAATCATATAGAGCATACGCTGCTCACACTCCTTGCTGCCATTGGCAGCGTTGAGAGCGAGGGCAGTGAGATAGTGTCCACCGACATGTCCGTCCAGTCCATCCCAGTTAGGGAACGACTTCGCCTTCTCCGGCAGCCCAGCCTCCTTGCGGTAAGGTGCCAGCAGACGGTCAACATCATACTTCAGCAGCACCTGTATGTTAAGGTCCTGCGCATGCTTCAGCGGACCGTCAAGAAGCTTCACGTCACCGAGAGGGAACATGTCAGGGTAGAGCTTATCCTGAGCAGAACCTCCCAAGTAGGGGATAAATAGAAATGCTATAGCAAGTAATGTATTCTTTATCATATTTTTCCTAAATTTATTCCACATTTTTTTTCAGCAGAGGGGTCTTCAATGGTCTTTACACCCCCTCCTGCTCCCCCGTTTCGCGGGGGAGAGCAACCCCTTTGCTGAATTTATTCCACACTTTTATCACTTGGTCATCTTCCACCAGTCGAAGTTGAAGAGGTTGTTCTTCTGTATTGCTCCAGCCTTGAATACGAAGTAGAGGTCGTGCTTGCCCGTTACCTTCTGCAGGTTACAGGTGAACTCCTTGTACTTGAACTCAGTGTTAGGCACGTCAATCTTACCAATCATCTTACCGTCGGGGGAGTCGATGTGTAGTTCCATCGAACCACCGAAGAGCTGTGCTGAGCAAGAAGCAGTGAAACTCTTTGCACCGTTAGCGAAGTCCACGCCCTTGATGAGGATGAACTCTCCATCGTCGATGTTAGTTACGAAGAGTGTAGGGTTCCAAGGACCTGAAGGATTCTCACGTGTAGTGCGGAGTCCATAGCCCCATGCCATCGTCTCTGCCTCCACACGGCGGTAAGGGTTGAATGAGCCTACCTGGTCGAGCTTGCAGTGCAGGAAGTAAGGGAGTTCCTGGATGGTGCCGTCGGCATTGTATGTCATCTCTGCTGCCGATACGCAACGCTGCTCTGCATGACGGCTTGTCTCCATGCGGAAGACGTCGTAGTTGAGTCCGAAGCAGTATGACTTACCCTTGTAGTCGATGATGCCAGGGTGGTTGCCGCGTGTCTGTGGGGTGTGGTTCATGATGTGTCCCTTATACTCCCAAGGGCCTGTTATCTTGTCTGCCATAGCATAGCCGATACCCTCCGGACAGCAGGTGGAAGCGAATGCCATGTAGTACTTCTGTCCATGCTTATAGACCCATGGTCCTTCCTGATAGTCCTTTATCTTCGGAAGCTGTACGATGTCACCGCTATATGACACCATATCCTCATTGAGTTTTACGTAATACGTATTAGGATTACCCCAGAACATATATGCCTGACCGTCATCGTCAATCCATACCGTAGGGTCGATGTCGTACCAATGCTCCTTCTGCCATACCAGCGGCTGACCGATAGGATCCTTGAATGGTCCGTAAGGAGAGTCTGCAACGAGCACTCCGATGCCATGACCATGGATAGGACAGTACATGTACCATTTGCCGTTACGCTCAATGACCTGCTCTGCCCATGCGCCATTATTACCCTTGTACCACTTGAAGTCCTTAAGGGAGGCCACAGCGCCGTGGTCTTCCCAGTTAACCATGTCTGTAGAGGTGTAGAGTAGCCAGTCCTTCATAAGGAATCCCCCCGCACCCTCTTCATCGTGCGTGGTGTAGAGATATACGGTGTCACCATGAACGTATGGTGCAGGATCGGCAGTATATTTTGTCTGAACGAGCGGAAGGTTCATCTTTGTCCCGCTTATTGTCTCTGCGCTTGCTGTCGATGCAGCAGGTGCGAAGAGTGCTGATATTGCTAATGTTAGTATCTTGTTCATTGTTGATTTGATGTTAAAGGGGTTTGTAGTTGAATTTCAAAACTATATAAATAGGGAAAGGATGACTAATAAAACGAAGAAAGAGAAATTAGTAAATGAACTTACCGCCCTTGCGCACGTACATTTTTCCCTTAACGAGAGTGTTTACGAGTTGTCCCTGAAGATTATACACAGGTGCATTGTCTGCATTCTTTACCTTTGCCTCTTCTGTATCGTTGATACCTGTTGACTCAGAAAGAATCTTTAGCATCTGAGCCGCATAACGCTTACCGAGCTCACGGTAGCCAGCAGCACTGAAATGAAAGGCGTCTTTGCCATTGCCTGGTAGTCCCTCAGCAGAAATGACATAGGAGTTAGGTACTGTCTTCTTGAGGTTTGGCAGTGATGCCACATTGTGCCATGAACATGCACCACCCTGATCTGCATAAAGCATCTCACCAGCAAGCAGCGGTGTCTCCTCAGGGTTCAGTCCGAGATAGAAACAGATGCGCTTATACACCTCAGCCACCTTGTCGCACCAATCTTCAGCACCAGTGTTTGACTCGCCCTGATGCAGGAGAATACCCTTGATGGTACCTGTCTGCTGTGCTTTCTTACCCATCTGGATTAGTCTGCCGAGTGGGTCGTTGTTATACTGTGCACAATAGTTCTTGAACCAATCAGCTTCTCCTTCGATGTAGTCATCCTTATACTCATCCATGAAGAGCTCTATGCGAGCGCCACCCACTGCGACATTGATTACTCCGACCTTAACATTCTCAGGCAGGTTTGCCACGAGTGTACGACCAAAGTAGTCTGCAGGTGTCAGTCCGGTAGTAGGGCGACAGAGCGGAGGATATGCAGTGTACCATTTTCCCATCGTCTTGCTTGTACTGAAGTCCACAGCCGGCATCATGTAGAATCGTAAAGGTACGCTACGCTTGTCAATAGCCTCAATAGAAGCATTTCCTTCCATATTCGACTGTCCGAAACATAGATAGACATGGAAGTTAGGGTCGCCCTGCTTCACATATTCCCATGTATCAGGAATGATGCCGCCGTTCTTCCTTACCTTTACGTTAAGCTTTACGTTGGCATTGTTTCCGAGTTCGTCATCACCTCTTACAGCGAAGGTATAGTCACCATCCTCCAGATTCTCCAGCTTGTATTCAAAGTCGTAGGAAGTGCCAGTAACAGCCTTCTCGTCCTTCTTGACAAAGCTGCCGTTACCGTATTTCTGGAAGAAGACGACATTCTTGAGATTAGACAAGAACGCCTTCACCGTTCCCTTGACAGTAACGTTCTCTGCCACCGTAGCACCTTCTGATGGCGAGGTAAACTCCACCTTCACTGGTTTGCTTGTATCTACATATCCCTTCTGTACTGTGACATTGATTTTTACGTTTGACGTATTGCCGAGTTCATCGTCACCTCTTACGGCAAAGGTATATGCTCCGTCAGCCAAATCCTTCATCTCATATTCAAAATAGTATGTGGAACCAGTGACTTCCTTCTCCTCTACCCTCGTAAAGCTGCCGGTGCCTACTTTCTTGAAAAATGCAATCTTCTTGAGGTTTCCCTTGTTTGCCTTCACCATACCTTTGATGACGAAGTTCTCCGGTACTGTCTCACCTGCCTTTGGTGACGTAAACTCTACCTCCACCGGTGTGTCGAGGGAGTAGTTCTTACAGAAGTCCCATATCTCCTGTACTGTCTTCAGTCCGTCGTTGCTCACCCAGTGTCCCTTGTTTGCAAGCTCCAGCAGTTCCACCTTGACACCGTTTGTTCCACCGCTCCATACACGCTTCGTGATATGTCCAAAGCCCTTGTAGTTTGTCGTCACGGTAGGTGTCGTAGAACACTTATTGAAAGCGACGAGGTTGTCTATCTTGCTCTGAACTCCGGAGAAGACAACGACGTCATCACCAGTGCCATGAGTATGAATAACCGGAATAGGACGCTTTGCAGTACAGTTGAAGCCACCCATAGGATAACCACTGATAGGTGCAAAGGCAGCAATCTTGTCTGAGAGGTTGTTCATACAGTGGTATGTCAGCATGCCACCCATTGAGAATCCTGACATATAAACCTTGTTACGGTCTATACCATAGTCGGAGACCATCTTGTCGATGAGAGCCTTGATGAAGTTGAGGTCCTTGTTGCCACCGATATCCCATGCATTGCCTTCGCCTTGCGGAAAGACGGTGACGAACTTTTCCTTGTCAGCGACGGAAGCTACATCGAGCATATTCTTCTGATAGTTGGCATCCTGATTCATGCCGTGTGCCGAGATGAGTAGTGGTCGCTTTGTTCCAAGATTGCTTGGCACATACTCTATGTAGCTTCGTATCTTGCCATCAACAGTGATGGTCTTTGTCTGTGCTGACATCTGGCTCACGAAGCCAAATGTCAGCAGCATTGTAAGTATTGAGATTATTCTTTTCATTTCCTTATTTAAGTTAACAGCCAAACCGTTTTACCGCATAACCGTAAAACCGCATAACCGTAAAAACCTTAAAACCGTATAACCGTAAAACCGTAAAACCGTTACTTAAAAATCTTCTGTGCGAACTCCTTGAGTGAGCGGCGCCATGTGAGGAACTCATGAGCGGTGCCCTCAGAAACATAGCTGTCAGCATTGAATCCGGCAGCCTTCATCTCCTCGGCAGCCTTCTTCACGCCAGCAGGGTTCTCCTTGCTGCCGCATGTCATGAACATGAACTTAGGAGCCTTCTTGCCCTCGAGGTCCTTTGGTGAGTATGTGCCGCCGGAGAAGAGTCCCCAATAGCCGAACACCTCTGGACGAGCGAGGGTAGCCATGCGTGTCTCCATGCCGCCCATCGAGAGACCAGCCATAGCGCGGTGGTCACGGTCAGCGATAGTGTTGAAGTGCTGGTCAACGTATGGCACGAGCTCATCCATCAGCACCTTCTGGAATGCTGTCCAGTCAAACTCATGCATGTGTCCCCAGCGTACCTCGTTGGTCATGCCGTAGGTCATAACGATAATAAATGGCTTGATCTTACCCTCAGCAATCAGGTTATCCATGATGAGGTTTGCGTTACCCTGGTTCCACCAGGCGTTCTCGTCCTCACCCCAGCCGTGCTGCAGATAGAGCACAGGATACTTCTCAAGCGTCTGCTTACCCTTGACGGTCTTCATCTTGCCGTAGCCTGCAGGCGTATAGACCCACGCCACGCGCTCAGAGTTTGTGGAAGGCGAGTGGAAGATAATCTTCTGTACGTTTCCGTGAGGAACGTTCTTCAGAGCGTAGAAGTCCCTGTCGTGAGCAGGAATCTCGATACCAGACTCCCAACGAACGCTGCCGTAGAAGTTCTTTGCACCCGGGTCATTGACAACACCTCCGTCAATGGTGAGGTGATAGTAGTGGAAGCCCTCGTCCATAGGACCGTCTGTAGTACCTGTCCAGAAACCGTCTTCACCCTTCTTGAGTACAGTGCCGCCAGAGCCACCGAGGCCGAGGCTTACGATTACGGACTTTGCCTGTGGCGCCTCAACACGGAAACGTGCGTAGCCCTGTGAGTTTACCATAGGATACTGCTGACCGGGCTGGTTCAGCTCGCTTGGCTTGAAGTCTTCCTTTATCTCTACATTATCGAGGGCTGGGTTGAAGTCGCGCACTACATAGTAAGCCTTCTTCTTCTTCAGGTCCTTGTCGAAGAGGAGAGGGTAGTTTGAAGTTCCCACCCATGAGTCGCGGTCTGAGAGGTTCCAGAATGTCACTACGTCAACGATGTCCTTATGCTTGCGGAGCACCTTGAAGAGCTGTGAGTATTGATTGATATGGAGAGCCTCAACCCATGGCTTGATGGCAACACCCTGACGCGAGAAGTTCAGCTGTCCTCCCATCTCCTCGTTGGCACGGATGTCGAGCTCTGTGATGTGGATATGGTTAACGATGGTCTTGTACTTCTCGATAGCCTCATCGACCTCCTTCATGTCTGGACCGAAGACACTGAAGTGGCCCTGCATACCGATACCGTCGATAGGCACTCCGGCATCCTTCATCTTCTTCACCATATCAAAGATACGCTGGCTCTTGCCTTTCTGGAAAGCGTTGTAGTCATTATAGAAAAGGAGTGCGTTAGGGTCTGCCTCACGTGCAAACTCAAATGCCTTTGCAATGAACTCATCACCATACTGCTTGTAGAGAGTTGACTCACGGTAAGGTGTTCCGGCAGGACGTCCTCTCCAAGCTGGACGTGGGTTCTGGTCAGACATTGCCTCATTGACAACGTCCCAGCAATATACGATGTCCTTATAACGGTTCATGACAGTGTGGATATGCTCACGCAGACGCTGATAGAACACCTCCTTCTTAACGAACTTACCCTTCTTGTCGTACATCATCCAGTCGCAGAACTGTGAGTGCCATACGAGGCAGTGACCACGCATCGGTATGTTATTGCGGCGGCACCAGTTGGCTATGCTGTCAGCACCTTCCCACTTCCATACACCCTCCTTCGGATGCAGCTCGCCTGACTTCATGGCATTCTCGCAAGTCACGCTGTTGTAGTTTGCCAGCGTCACCTGTTGCTCTGCCTCGGAGAAGTTGCGGGTGTTGAGTGCTACGCCTACCTTGAAATAGTCTTTGTAGGCATCCTTAAGACCAATCTCGCTCTTATTGTTCTGTGCGGAGATTGATCCAGATGTCAGCAAAAGGCATATTGCCGACGCGATGATTGATTTTGTCTTCATTTGTTTAATATTGTTGTTGATTAGTACTTGTATTTCATTTTTGAGTGAAGAACTCTTCACCCTTACTTGCAAAGGTACTTATTTCCGTTTATAATATAGATGTTGCCCTTCTGCATTACGTTTACTCGCTGTCCGAGGATATTTACGATATTGTAGTTCTCTGCTGCCTTCGCAACCTCGTCAGCCTCTACATCCTCAATAGCATTCGGCAGTTCCTCTCCGGCAAACTGTCTGAGTGCGGCATGCACACCCCAGTATGCCGGCTTCTTCTGCAGCTGCGAGTTGAAGAGCAGCGGTGCCTTGCCCGGGCGCCATGTGAGGTCGTCGCTGAGTCCCCATATCATGAGTGACTTGCAGGCGTCATACTTCATTGCTATTCGTGCTATGGAGTAGAAGGTGTCAGCCTGTTTCTCCAGGTTCTCTTCTGAAGTATCATCGATGCCGAGGTCGAGCTCCGTGATGTGACAGAGCAGTCCTGCATCTTCAAAGCGCTTGATGTTGGCACTGATGCTGCTGGCATATCCGAGTCCGGCATCCATGTGCGACTGCAGTCCTACGCCATCGATAGGTATATTCTTGCTCTTCAGGCGCATAGCGAGGTTATAGAGCGCCTCACTCTTGCCCCATCCCTTGCCCTCTACGCCGTAGTCGTTGAGGATGAGCTTTGCGTCAGGATCGTACTTATGGGTCCATACGAAGGCGGAGTCGAGGAAGTCTTCGCCGATACCTGTCGCCCATACAGACGGACGGAGGTCGTAGGCCTTCGGATTGGTGTTGATGCTTGTCTGGTTATCGTCGAGCACCTCGTTAGCAACGTCCCATTCCTGAACCTTGCCCTTCCAGTGCGTCACCACGTTCTTGATGTGGTTATGCAGAATCTCCAGCAGTTCCTTGCGCGTGCGGTTCATGGTGTTCTTCTTGCCATCAGCGGTGAGCCACGTTGGAACCTGTGAGTGCCATGCCAGTGCATGACCGCGAACCCTCATGCCGTAGTAGTTTGCGAAGTTCACGAGGCGGTCGCCGTTGTAGTAGTCGAACTGTCCCTGACTTGGCTCCGTAGCATCAAACTTCATCTCGTTCTCACATACCACCATGTTGAACTCATTGCGGATGAGCGTTGGCTGAGGACTGGTGCGGTCGATAGGAATGCGATATACCGGTACGCAGGTACCGACGTAGGCATCCTTGCCGTCAACGTATGAGCGGAGAGACTTGTCGCTTGCCTTCTCTGCCTCGACGTCAAGCACTCCGTCATCGACGCTGTGCTCCGGATCGTCATCCTTGTCCTCCACGTCGCCCTGTCCGGTGTAGATGACGGAAGTGACGGTAGCCACGATCTTATAGCCCTCGGCATCCTCCACCTCGTCCACCTTCCAGCTGTATGCCTTAGGGTAGATGATGTTCATGTTCCACGCCACCTTATTATATAATGTCTTGCTCTGAGCTTGGAACAGCGTGAACGTGTCGCCCTCCTTCAGGTCGGCCTCCTTCGTCAGCAGTATGCGCAGACGTGGCATCTGGTCAGACTCCTCGAAGTCCTGAGTGGTGTCGTAGTATGTTGCAGGACCCTCGACAACCACTTTGTCATACTCCTCAGTGCTCTTTATCTCGCAGTCTATGCGTGCCGTAGGGCGCAGGATGAGTGTCGGTTTAGTCGTGGAAGCGTAGTTGGCGAATGTCAATGTGCCGATGCCATCGTCGCCCGGCTGCAATATGCCGTAGATGTTTGACGTGGCACCGATGTTTCCCGTACCGCCGGCAATGCCGTCCTTGCGTACCTGCAGACCGTCAATGTTACCTACGCCACCGGGCATCTTGCCACTCTTTGCAGCTGCTGCGTCGTTGTTTACGAGCACTCTTCCGCGCAGAACCGTCACGCCACCAGTGATGTTGTTCGTGTTACCCGTGATGCGGTATGTGCCGAGACCTTCCTTGAAGATGCCGAGCTTCATCGCGGTGTTGTTGCTGAAGGGCGATATCTGTCCGGCGAGCGTTGCGTCCTCACCGGTGTAACCCAGCACGTAGTATGTATGGCTGGTGCTTGACGACTTCATGTAACCGTATATCTGCGAACCCTTCTCCGTCTCAAGATGTCCTATGCGGATGCCTCGTGTGCCGGACTCTGCCGCGAGGGTAGCACCATCGTGCAGCACAACCTTGCTCTTCATCCAAGTAGAGTTAGGCTTTGTCTCTGAGATGTCCGTCAGTGCCGTTGAGGTGCTGAACGTCTTGCCGTTATACATCCACACGATGCCGTAGAAACCGTTGCCCGACGAGAGCTGCTTGTAAGGATAGATATGCACGTCGCCCTTGAAGCCACTCCAGTCCGGACTGTTCTTGTCTGAACCGCCGAGGTATGTTCTCTCGCCGCCAGCCATGATGTTTATCGTACCCTCACCAACGACGGGACTCGTAATATATGTATAGCGCGATGTCTGAAGTGTCAGTTCAGAGCCTGGCATCATGCGGTATGGCATGGTGATGTTCTTGTATGCAGAAGAGGTGTTCTGTCCCGAATAGTCCTTCGTCACCTTGCCCTCTATCGTCTCGTAGTCATCGTATGCACCCTTCACGGCGATGTCGTCGAGATAGTAGTCCGACGCATCACTGTTGAAACCGAGTGCCAGCACCTTGCCGCCACCAGTGCCATAGTCGAGCGCTGCGTCAGCCTTTGGCAGTGCATAGCTGCGCTGCTGCCACTGACCCGTGGCACCCTGCGAAGGGTAGCCCTCGTCTTCATAGAGCAATGCCTTATCCTGATAGACCTGTATCTTCTTCCATTCGTTCTGGTCGCTGCTTGTGCGATAGATACGGAACGACACACTCGTCTTCTGCTCTGTCAGTGCCTTGCCCTGCAGCTCGGCAGGAAGCGTCACCTGTGCGAAGTTTCCCCAACCGGAGATAGTGACGTGCAGCACCTTGTTATTAGCGTTTGCAGGGTCTATGGCTATCACGCCCGTGCCTGCCGGAGCATTGCCCCAGAAGTTCCACAGCGTCACCTTGTCACCTACATTGTAGCTCTCGAAGTCCTCCAGAACCACAGCGTTGGCAGCCTGCAGTGAGCACACTGCCAACAAGCCTGTCAATATCTTTTTTGTTATCTTCATCTTTTGTTTTAACCTTTCAGAAATCTGATAATTGATATTTATCCTTTAATACCTTAGAACGTAATTTTCTCTCCTCCCCTTTAACGGGAAGGCCGGGAGGGGTATTACTCAATCCTCCACTTCTCCAGATTATACAACTTACAGCCCTTCAAGCCCTTGAACACGAAGAACATGTCATGCTTGTCGGCTGGCACGTTGATAGGCGCCGTGAACTCCTGCCACTCTTCCCAACCACCGGTAGGCGTTATCTCTACGGTAGCAATCTTCTCGCCCTTGATGGAGTCGAGATGCACCTCCACGATGCCACCCTGCAGGGCACTTGCCGCCGTGAAGGTGATAGCCTTGCGGTTGCGTGTCGTTGGCTGTGCGAAGTCAACCTCGCGGAGCTTCAGCCAGTCGCCGTTATGAATATCGCTGACCCATACCTTCTGCTGCTTCGTGTTCCACTCGGTCCTGATGCCCTCAGAGAACGCCATCACCTCTGCCTCATGTACGCCGTAAGGGTTGAGGACAGCGATAGGTGCAGGACCCTCGTGCGTTGGCTTTATCTGTGGCATGCGACCATCCCTCTGCCATTCGAACTCCTCCACGCAGGCACTGCGAGCGAAGCCGCCACCCTTTGGCAGCCAGCCGGTGTGGTAGAAGAAGTAGTTGTGACCCTTATACTCCACGATGCCGCTGTGGTTAGTGAACGACTTCGTATCGTTTGTCTGTGGCATTATCTCACCGACATACTTCCATGGACCCTGTGGCGAGTCGCTCTCACTGTATGCTATGCATTCCGGCACACCGCCGGCAGCATAGATGAGGAAGTACTTACCCCACGCAGAGGCAGCAAGTTCCTTCTTCGTCAGTTTCATCTTCTTTATCTCCTCCTTCGTGAGGGTGCGCTGCTGATGGAACCATGGTCCCTCGACATAGCGCTTTATCTTTGCGTCTGCTGCCAGACCAGCCTTGCCGACGGCAGTGTCGCACTTCACCTCCGATGCGAGCGAGATCATATCGTCGCCGAGCTTTGCGCTGTAGAACTTCGGATTACCCCAGCCGATGTATGCCTGACCGTCCTGGTCAATCCACACCGTAGGGTCTATGTGGTCCCATTTACCGTCCTCGTAGAGAGGTTTGCCAAGGGCATCCTTGTATGGACCCTCCACCCTGTCTGCCACCGCAACGCCTATTGCCATGCCCTTGCTTATCTTGGAGTGAACCGGAACGTAGAAGTAGAACTTACCGTTGCGCTCTATGCACTGCGGAGCCCACGCACGATCGTCAGCCCACTTGAAGTCGCACTGCGCCAGGGGGCAGCCGTGGTCCTGCCAGTTCACCATGTCCGTGGTGGAGAACAGTCGCCAGTCGTTCATCCAGAAGAAGTCGGCATTCTCCTCATCGTGTCCGGTGAAGACGTAGAGCCTGTCGCCGCTGACCATCGGAGCAGGGTCTGTCGAGAAGCACGTCTGTGCTATTGGGTTCTGAGCCATTGCCACGTTCGAAGTGGCGAGGGCAAGTGTCAAGGCAAGAGCCTTTGTCTGTTGTAGTAACTTTGTCATTGTCGAGTATATTGTTTAGTTTAAAATAGAATAACCGTTAAACCGAATAACCGATAAACCGAATAACCGATAAACCGAATAACCGTTAAACCG
>CAMADY010000065.1 GCA_945831805.1 uncultured Prevotellaceae bacterium | reverse complement strand
CGTATTCTCAATCACTGGTCGTGGTACTGTTGCTACTGGTCGTATCGAGACTGGTCGTATCCACGTAGGTGACGAGGTTGAGCTCCTCGGTCTCGGTGAGGATAAGAAGTCTGTTGTAACAGGCGTTGAGATGTTCCGCAAGATCCTCGACGAGGGTCAGGCTGGTGATAACGTAGGTCTTCTCCTCCGTGGTATCGACAAGCAGGAAATCAAGCGTGGTATGGTTCTCTGTCACCCAGGACAGATCAAGCCATTCAAGAAGTTCAAGGCTTCCATCTACGTCCTCAAGAAGGAAGAGGGTGGTCGTCACACACCATTCGGTAACAAGTATCGTCCACAGTTCTACCTCCGTACAATGGACTGTACAGGTGAGATCACTCTTCCAGAAGGTGTAGAGATGGTAATGCCTGGTGATAACGTAGAGATTAAGGTAGAGCTCATCTACGCTGTTGCTCTCAACGCTGGTCTCCGCTTCGCTATCCGTGAGGGTGGTCGTACAGTAGGTTCCGGCCAGATCACAGAGGTATTCGAGGACTAATCCTTGAGCCGCAATCATTCTGAAGATTTAAAAATCAGATATAAAGATTCCCACTCCTGATCCGTGGGGTGGGAATCACTTACGAGAGTCCTCCAATGGTAGGAGAGCGGTCTCCAAAACCGTCAATGTGGGTTCGATTCCTGCCTCTCGTGCTAAAAGAAATATTTTATGAAGAAGATTGTAAATTACTGCAAAGCTTGTTATGAAGAGCTTGCATACAAGACATCATGGCCTACACGTCAGCAGCTGACACACTCCGCAATGGTAGTGCTGTCTGCTTCTCTCGTTATAGCACTCGTTGTCTTCTGCATGGACTCTGTCATCAAATTCGTGATGAGTTCTATTTACCCTAACTAATATTATTTGGTAAGAAGTAAAATGGCAGAGAAAGGATTCAAATGGTATGCTATGCGCTCTGTTAGTGGTAAGGAGGCAAAGCTTAAGGAATACATAGAGAAGGAGTTAAGTCACAATACTCAGCTTGCACAGTATGTTTCTCAGGTACTACTACCGATGGAGAAGCATGCCGCTTTGCGTAATGGCAAGAGGGTTGTCAAGGAGAAGGTTGCCCTGCCGGGTTATCTCTTCGTTGAGGCAAACCTCGTCGGTGACACTGCTCACACTCTACGCTTCATGCCTAACTGCCTCGGATTCCTCGGAGGTCTCGACAATCCGACACCTGTCCGCCAGTCAGACATCAACCGCATGGTCGGCAAGGCTGAGGAGACAGAACTCGTTGAAGAGATTGACATCCCGTTCATGGTTAATGAGACGGTGAAGGTGACCGACGGTCCGTTCTCTGGTTTCAGTGGTGTCATTGAGGAAGTGAACAGCGAGAAGCATTCTCTCAAGGTTACCGTTAAGATCTTCGGCAGAAACACTGCTCTGGAGCTCAACTTCACCCAGGTAGAGAAAGAAGCTTAACACCTTACTTATATAATATAGGTGCGAGCAGACAAAGAATAAAGGAAAGACTGTGGATTGCCAAAAATAATGCTTCCAGCAATCCCTCTCTATATAAATCAACATTTTAATTATTAACAACAAAGATGGCTAAAGAAGTTGCTGGACAACTCAAATTACAGATTAAGGGTGGTGCCGCTAATCCTTCTCCTCCAGTAGGACCTGCACTGGGTTCTAAGGGTATCAACATCATGGGCTTCTGCAAGGAGTTCAATGCACGTACTCAGGATAAGGCTGGTAAGGTACTTCCTGTTGTTATCACTTACTACGCTGACAAGTCTTTCGATTTCATCATCAAGACTTCTCCTGCTGCCGTGCAGCTCAAGGAGATTGCGAAGATCAAGACCGGTTCTGCTTCTCCAAACCGTAACAAGGTAGCAGAGATCACATGGGATCAGGTTAAGACCATCGCTGAGGATAAGATGAAGGACCTCAACTGCTTTACTATTGAGTCTGCAATGAAGCAGATCGCTGGTACTGCACGTAGTATGGGTATCACCGTTAAGGGTGACTTCCCTGCATAATAACATTCAGTAATCTGAGATTCCGCTGATTATTTAAACATTTCCGGGAGGCGCAAGCCGTTCGTACCGAAAAAACTTCAAAAAAATGAGTAAACTGACAAAAAATCAAAAGGCCGTAGCTGGTAAGGTAGAGGCAAACAAGCTCTATACCGTTGAAGAGGCAGCTGCACTCGTTAAGGAGATCACAACTACAAAGTTTGATGCTTCTGTTGACGTGGACATCCGTCTCGGCGTTGACCCTCGTAAGGCTAACCAGATGGTACGTGGCGTTGTAAGCCTGCCTAACGGTACTGGTAAGGTAACTCGTGTGCTTGCACTCTGTACACCTGACCAGGAAGCTGCTGCAAAAGAGGCTGGTGCTGACTATGTTGGTCTTGATGAGTACATCGAGAAGATCAAGGGTGGTTGGACAGATATCGACGTCATCATCACAATGCCTTCTTGCATGGGTAAGATTGGTCCTATCGGCCGTATCCTCGGTCCTCGTGGACTTATGCCAAACCCAAAGAGCGGTACTGTAACAATGGACGTTGCAAAGGCTGTCAAGGAGGTTAAGTCTGGTAAGATTGACTTCAAGGTTGACAAGACTGGTATCATCCACACTTCTATCGGTAAGGTTTCTATGGACGCTGCTGCTATTGCAGGCAACGCCAAGGAGTTCATCAACACCGTTGTAAAGCTCAAGCCAGCTGCTGCTAAGGGTACATACATCAAGAGTATCTTTATTTCAAGCACAATGAGTAAGGGTATCAAGATTGATCCTAAATCAGCCGATTAACTCTAAAAGTTTTGTAAAATGAAAAAAGAAGTAAAAGATACTATCATCTCAGAGCTCTCTGCACTCATCAATCAGTACCCACACTTCTACATTGTAGATGTTACAGGTCTGAACGCTGAGCAGACAAGCAACCTCCGCCGCAAGTGTTTCGCAAGCGAGATCAAGATGTCTGTTGTAAAGAACAAGCTCATGATCAAGGCTTTCGACGCTTCAGAGAAGGACTACACAGCTCTCTATCCTTCGCTCAAGGGCAACACTGCTATCATGTTCACACAGACAGCAAATGTTCCTGCTAAGATGCTCAAGGAGCTGAAGGCTGAGATTCCTGCTCTCAAGGCTGCCTACGCTGAGGAAAGCATCTTCGTTGGTGCTGACAAGCTCAACGAACTCGCTGCTCTCAAGAGCAAGAACGAGCTCATCGCAGACGTTATCGCTCTGCTCCAGTCACCTGCAAAGAACGTTATCTCTGGTCTCCAGGGATCTGCAGGCAACAAGATCCACGGTCTTCTTCAGGCTATGGCCGAGAAGGCAGAGTAAGATTCCTGTTATGTCCAATAACATTCTTAGGCATGGCAGACCCCAAACAATTTTTTATCAATTTAAGTCAAAACAAATAAAATTTTAAATAAAATGGCAGATATTAAAGCTATTGCTGAGGAGCTCGTTGCCCTCACAGTTAAGGAAGTAAATGAACTCGCACAGGTCCTGAAGGACGAGTATGGTATTGAGCCTGCTGCTGCAGCTGTTGCTGTTGCTGCTGCTCCTGGCGCTGCTGCAGCTGGTGAGGCTGCTGCTGAGAAGGACTCTTTCGATGTTGTTCTCGCTGAGGTAGGTGGTCAGAAGCTCGCTGTTGTAAAGGCAGTTAAGGAGGCTTGTGGTCTTGGTCTTAAGGAGGCAAAGGATCTCGTTGATGGTGCACCTGCTACTATCAAGGAGGGTATGTCTAAGGCAGAGGCTGAGAACCTCAAGAAGGCTATCGAAGAGGCTGGTGCTAAGGTAGAGCTCAAGTAATTGAGATCATAGCACAAGGCTTATGCCACAGTGCTAAGGTAGAGCTCAAGTAATTGAGTAAACCATAGTACTAAGAGCTCCATTAAAAAAAGAGTTCAAAATTTTATTCGGAACATCGTTTCCGGATACGCAATATTAAAAGGTTAGGATCTTCCAAGTAGGTGGGTCCTAACCCTTTTGTATGTTAGAGAGATAAAAGAAATATAGAAACTATCATACTTACACTAAGAAGCATGACATCTAAAGTTGCTGATAGCAGAATAAGCTTTGCTCGCGTTAAGAATCCGATGCCATATCCGGATTTCCTTGACGTGCAGCTGAAGTCTTTCCGTGACTTCCTCCAGTTGGACACTCCACCGGAGGATCGAAAGAATGACGGATTGTATAAGGTGTTCGCTGAGAACTTCCCTATACAGGACGCACGTAATAACTTTGTGCTCGAGTTCCTCGACTATTTCATTGACCCACCTCGCTACACCATCGAGGAGTGTCTTGAGCGTGGACTGACATACAGTGTGCCTATGAAGGCGAAGATGAAGCTCTACTGTACTGATGAGGATCATACAGACTTCGAGACCGTCATCTCCGACGTCTTCCTTGGCACCATCCCTTACATGACAAGCAACGGTACGTTCATCATCAACGGTGCCGAGCGTGTCGTTGTATCACAGCTCCACCGTTCGCCAGGCGTATTCTTCGGTCAGGGAATCCATGCCAACGGCTCTGTACTCTACAGTGCACGTATCATTCCGTTCAAGGGTTCATGGATTGAGTTTGCTACAGACATCAATAACGTGATGTACGCTTACATCGACCGTAAGAAGAAGTTGCCTGTAACAACACTGCTCCGTGCCATCGGCTTCGAGTCAGACAAGGACATCCTCTCTATCTTCGACCTTGCTGAAGAGGTAAAGGTAACGAAGAAGAACCTCAAGGAGTGCATCGGCAGAAAGCTTGCTGCACACATCATGAAGACATGGTCAGAGGACTTCGTTGATGAGGACACCGGAGAGGTAGTATCTCTCGACCGCAACGAGATTATCATGGAGCGTGAGGTTGTCATCACTGAGGAGAACATGCAGGACATCCTCGACAGTGAGCAGTCAACAATCCTTCTCCACAAGGACGAGGAGTCTGCTTCTAAGTATGGCATCATCTTCAACACCCTTGCAAAGGATACCTCCAACTCCGAGAAGGAGGCGATGTACTACATCTACCGTCAGCTGCGTAACGCAGACCCTGCTGATGAGCAGAGTGCTCGCGACGTCATCGACGGACTCTTCTTCTCCGACAAGCGCTATGACCTCGGTGAGGTAGGCCGCTACCGTATCAACAAGAAGCTCGGCCGCGACAACAGCATCGAGACAAGGGTGCTCACCAAGGAGGATATCATCGAGATCATCAAGTATCTCATCAACCTCATCAACAGCAACGCTACCGTTGATGATATCGACCACCTCTCAAACCGTCGTGTACGCACCGTCGGTGAGCAGCTCGCCAACCAGTTCTCTATCGGCCTGAGCCGTATGAGCCGCACTATCCGTGAGCGCATGAACGTACGTGACACTGAGGTGTTCACTCCAACAGACCTTATCAACGCAAAGACCATCTCCAGTGTCATCAATTCGTTCTTCGGTACCAACCCGCTGTCGCAGTTCATGGACCAGACGAACCCACTGGCAGAGGTAACACATAAGCGTCGTCTCTCAGCCCTCGGCCCTGGCGGTCTCTCACGTGAGCGTGCCGGCTTCGAGGTTCGTGACGTACACTATACACACTACGGTCGTCTCTGTCCTATCGAGTCTCCTGAAGGACCGAACATCGGTCTTATCTCTTCACTCTGTATGTATGCACAGATCAACGACCTCGGCTTCATCGAGACACCATACCGCAAGGTTAGCGACGGTGTTGTTGACCTCGACAACGAGAACGTGGTTTACCTCACCGCTGAGGAAGAGGAGGATCAGGTAATCGGTCAGGGTAACGCACCACTGAAGGATGACGGTAACTTCATCCGTGAGGACGTTAAGTGTCGTCTCAATGCCGACTTCCCTGTAGTGCCACCAACAGAGGTAAACCTTATGGACGTGTCACCACAGCAGATTGCTTCTGTATCAGCAGGCCTTATCCCATTCCTCGAGCACGATGACGGCCACCGCGCATTGATGGGATGTAACATGATGCGTCAGGCAGTGCCACTGCTCCACAACGACGCACCTATCGTAGGCACAGGTCTCGAGCGCCAGGTATGTGAGAACTCGCGTACTATGATCACCGCAGAGGGTGAGGGCGTTATCGAGTATGTTGACGCTACGACAATCCGCATCCTCTACGATCGCACGGAGGACGAGGAGTTCGTAAGCTTCGAGCCTGCTATCAAGGAGTACCGCATTCCTAAGTACCGCCGTACCAACCAGAACATGACCATCGACCTTCGTCCTATCTGCGAGAAGGGTCAGCGCGTAAAGGCTGGCGACATCCTCACAGAGGGTTACGCAACAGAAGATGGCGAGCTGGCACTCGGACGTAACCTCCTTGTGGCTTACATGCCTTGGAAGGGTTACAACTATGAGGATGCCATCGTGCTCTCAGAGCGTATCGTACGCGAAGACGTCCTTACCTCAGTACATGTCGATGAATACTCCCTTGAGGTTCGTGAGACAAAGCGCGGTATGGAGGAGCTCACATCAGATATTCCTAACGTATCAGAGGATGCTACCAAGGACCTCGACGAGAACGGTATCATACGTATCGGTGCCCGCGTAGAGCCAGGTGACATCATGATCGGTAAGATCTCTCCTAAGGGCGAGAGCGACCCATCACCAGAGGAGAAGCTGCTCCGCGCCATCTTCGGCGACAAGGCCGGCGACGTTAAGGACTCTTCACTGAAGGCTAACCCATCACTCTCCGGCGTCGTTATCGACAAGAAGCTCTTCACACGTGCCGTAAAGACCCGTGAGTCAAAGAAGCAGGATAAGGTTATCCTTGCCAAGATTGACCAGGAGTATGAGGCAAAGGGCAACGACCTTAAGGAGATCCTCGTTGACAAGCTCCTCGAGCTCACTGACGGCAAGACCTGTACAGGCGTTACTGACTACACCGGCGCAGAGGTTATCACCAAGGGCAGCAAGTTCACTACCGGCATCCTTGCAAACCTCGAGTACGACGGCGTTCAGTCAAACAACTGGACCGGCGACGAGCATACCGACCTCCTCATCAAGGAGCTCATCCGCAACTACATCCGCAAGTACAAGCTTCTCGATGCAGAACTCAAGCGCCGCAAGTTTGCCATCACCATCGGTGACGACCTCCCATCAGGCGTTCTCCAGATGGCTAAGGTATATATCGCCAAGAAGCGTAAGATCGGCGTAGGTGATAAGCTCGCCGGTCGTCACGGTAACAAGGGTATCGTATCAAAGGTAGTACGCATGGAGGACATGCCGTTCCTCGAGGATGGTCGTCCTGTAGATCTCGTACTCAACCCTCTGGGTGTGCCTTCACGAATGAACCTTGGTCAGATCTTCGAGGCTATCCTCGGTGCTGCAGGCCGCAAGCTCGGCGTCAAGTTCGCTACACCTATCTTCGACGGTGCTAAGCTGAAGGACCTTGAGGAGTGGACGGAGAAGGCAGGCCTGCCAAAGAACTGTTCCACATACCTCTATGATGGTGAGACAGGCGAGCGCTTCGACCAGCCGGCAACAGTAGGTGTGACATACTTCCTCAAGCTCGGTCACATGGTAGAGGATAAGATGCACGCACGTAGCATCGGTCCTTACTCTCTCATCACCCAGCAGCCACTCGGTGGTAAGGCACAGTTCGGTGGTCAGCGATTCGGAGAGATGGAGGTATGGGCTATCGAGGCATTCGGTGCCAGCCACGTACTCCAGGAGATCCTCACCGTCAAGTCTGATGACGTTGCAGGCCGTTCAAAGAGCTATGAGGCTATCGTTAAGGGCGACGCAATGCCTACACCAGGCATACCGGAGTCGCTCAACGTATTGCTCCATGAGCTTCGTGGTCTCGGTCTTAGCATTAAGCTTGACTAATATTTATCGGTTATACGGTTATAAGGTTATAGGGTTATAAGGATGATGGCTGTTCGGTTATTTGACATTACCGAAAGCCACAAACCCAGACCACAAAACCGCAAGACCATAAAACCATAAAACCTTTTAAATATGGCTTTCAAGAAAGATAACAAGATAAAGAACAACTTCTCGAAGATTACTATCGGACTGGCTTCTCCTGAGGACATTCTGGAGCACTCTTTCGGTGAGGTTACCAAGCCGGAGACCATCAACTACCGCACCTACAAGCCAGAGCGTGACGGTCTCTTCTGTGAGCGTATCTTCGGTCCTACAAAGGACTTCGAGTGTGCCTGCGGTAAGTACAAGCGCATCCGCTACAAGGGCATCGTCTGCGACCGTTGCGGCGTAGAGGTAACAGAGAAGAAGGTACGTCGTGAGCGTTCAGGCCACATCGACCTCGTTGTGCCTGTTGCACACATCTGGTATTTCCGTTCCCTTCCTAACAAGATCGGCTATCTCCTCGGCATTCCTACAAAGAAGCTCGAGTCTGTAATATACTACGAGAAGTATGTCATCATACAGCCAGGTAAGCTCGCTGGTGCGAAGAACGAGGAGGGCGATGAGCTCAACGGTTCACATGCACTCGACTTCATCACCGAGGAAGAGTACATCGACATCATCGACAACCGCATCGACATCAACAATGACATGCTTGAGGACTCTGATCCTAACAAGTTCATTGCGAAGATGGGTGCAGAGGCTATCTACATCCTCCTCCAGAACCTCGACCTCGACAAGCTCTCCTACGAGCTTCGCGACCAGGCATCAACAGAAGGTTCCGTACAGCGCAAGACAGAGGCTCTGAAGCGTCTGCAGGTAGTAGAGGCATTCCGCAGCAGCCGTGGTCCTGAGGGCGATCAGAACCGTCCGGAGTGGATGGTCATGAAGATCCTCCCTGTTACACCACCGGAGCTCCGCCCACTCGTTCCATTGGACGGTGGCCGCTTCGCTACATCCGACCTCAACGACCTCTATCGCCGTGTCATCATACGTAACAACCGTCTGAAGCGCCTTATGGAGATCCACGCTCCTGAGGTAATCCTCCGTAACGAGAAGCGTATGCTCCAGGAGGCTGTTGACTCCCTCTTCGACAACTCACGCAAGTCAAGCGCCGTGAAGAGCGAGAGCAACCGTCCGCTGAAGTCACTCTCCGACTCTCTGAAGGGTAAGGCCGGTCGTTTCCGTCAGAACCTCCTCGGTAAGCGTGTTGACTACTCTGCACGTTCCGTTATTGTCGTTGGTCCGGAGCTTAACATGGGTGAGTGCGGTCTGCCAAAGCTTATGGCAGCAGAGCTCTACAAGCCATTCATCATACGCAAGCTCATCGACCGCGGCATCGTAAAGACCGTGAAGTCGGCTAAGCGTATCGTTGACCGTCGTGAGCCTATCATCTGGGACATCCTTGAGAACGTCATGAAGGGTCATCCTGTGCTCCTCAACCGTGCTCCTACACTTCACCGTCTCGGTATCCAGGCATTCCAGCCAAAGCTCATCGAGGGTAAGGCTATCCAGCTCCACCCACTCGCATGTACTGCGTTCAACGCCGACTTCGACGGTGACCAGATGGCTGTACACCTCCCACTCTCCAACGAGGCTATCCTTGAGGCACAGCTCCTCATGCTGCAGAGCCACAACATCCTTAACCCTGCCAACGGTGCTCCTATCACGGTGCCTGCACAGGATATGGTACTCGGTCTCTACTACATCACAAAGATGCGTCCGGGTGCAAAGGGTGAGGGACTCACATTCTACGGCCCAGAAGAGGCTATCATCGCTTACAACGAGAAGCGCTGCGACCTCCACGCACCAGTGAAGGTTGTCGTTGACGACGTCGTTGACGGTGAGCCGGTACGCCATATGGTAGAGACATCCGTTGGTCGTGTCATCGTCAACGGTATCGTACCTGACGAGATAGGCTTCGTAAACACCATCATCTCTAAGAAGTCACTCCGCGACATCATCCAGAACGTTATCAATAAGGTAGGTTTCGCACGTGCCTGTGAGTTCCTCGACGGTATCAAGAACCTTGGTTACCGCATGGCATACCTCGCTGGTCTGTCGTTCAACCTTGACGATATCATCGTTCCACCAGAGCGCGATGCTATCATCCAGAAGGGTCACGACGACGTACGTCAGATTACCGACAACTATAACATGGGCTTCATCACCGACCAGGAGCGTTACAACCAGGTTATCGATACCTGGACACATGTCAACAACGACATCGGTAACATCCTCCTCAAGGAGATGACAGAGGCTGACCAGGGCTTCAACGCTGTATTCATGATGCTTGACTCCGGTGCCCGTGGTTCTAAGGACCAGATCAAGCAGCTCTCTGGTATCCGTGGTCTTATGGCAAAGCCACAGAAGGCAGGTGCTGACGACCGTGGTACTATCGAGAACCCTATCCTCTCTAACTTCAAGGAGGGTATGTCTGTGCTTGAGTACTTCATCGCATCTCACGGTGCCCGTAAGGGTCTTGCTGATACCGCTATGAAGACAGCCGATGCTGGTTACCTCACACGTCGTCTCGTTGACGTCTCACACGATGTCATCATCAATGAGGACGACTGCGGTACACTCCGCGGACTTGTATGCTCTGCACTCAAGAATGGCGATGATGTCATCTCAAGCCTCTACGACCGTATCCTCGGCCGTGTGAGCGTTCACGATATTCACCACCCACACACCAACGAGCTCCTCTGTGCTGCCGGCGAAGAGATCAACGAGGCACGCGCCAAGGCTATCGAAGACGCAGGCATCGAGACAGTGGAGATCCGCTCAGTGCTCACCTGTGAGTCTAGGCAGGGCGTATGTAAGAAGTGTTACGGACGTAACCTCGCTACACAGCGCATGGTACAGAAGGGTGAGGCTGTAGGCGTCATCGCTGCACAGGCTATCGGTGAGCCGGGTACACAGCTTACCCTCCGTACGTTCCACGCTGGTGGTATCGCAGGTGGTGCTGCTGCCAACGCTTCCGTTAAGTGTAAGTCTGAGGAGGCTATCGTTGAGTTCGATGAGCTCCGTTGCGTTGACTTCGTTGACAAGTCGGAGAACGAGCAGGGCGAAGAGTGTCAGATGGTTGTCAGCCGTCTTGCTGAGTGCCGATTCATCGACCCTAACACAGGCATCGTACTCTCTAACGTACCTGTTCCTTATGGTTCATCACTGTTCTTCAAGAACGGCGACACGGTGAAGAAGGGCGACGTCATTGCACGCTGGGACCCATTCAACGCTGTCATCGTATCAGAGTTCGCTGGTAAGGTACGTCTAAACGACTTCGTAGAGGGTACCACCTATAAAGCAGAGACCGATGACTCTACAGGTATGACCGAGCGCATCATCACTGAGTCACGCGACCGTTCTATGGTTCCTACATGTGACATCGTTGACGAGAGCGGACAGGTCATCGCTACATACAACCTCCCTGTGGAAGGCCACGTAGTAGTAGAGGACGGTCAGACCATCGCTACCGGTACAACCCTCGTCAAGATACCACGTTCCGTAAGTAAGGCTGGCGATATCACCGGTGGTCTTCCACGAGTAACAGAGCTCTTCGAGGCTCGTAACCCTTCAAACCCTGCCATCGTATCCGAGATCGACGGTGAGGTTGCAATGGGTGCCGTGAAGCGTGGTAACCGTGAGATCATCATCACCTCCAAGACTGGCGAGCAGCGCAAGTACCTCGTGCCACTGTCAAAGCAGCTCCTCGTACAGGAGAACGATGCTGTGCGTGCCGGAACACCACTCTCTGCCGGTGTCATCACACCTAACGACATCCTCCAGATCAAGGGTCTTACTGCCGTTCAGGAGTACATCGTCAACGAGGTACAGGACGTATATCGTCTGCAGGGTGTAAAGATCAACGACAAGCACTTCGAGATCATCGTTCGTCAGATGATGCGTAAGGTACAGATCAACGATCCAGGCGACACCTGCTTCCTTGAGTCTGACATCGTCGATAAGCTCGACTTCGCAGAAGAGAACGACCGCATCTGGGGCAAGAAGGTCGTTGTTGACGCTGGCGACTCTGAGAACCTCTCTAAGGGTCAGATCGTAACAGCACGCAAGCTCCGCGATGAGAACTCGCTCCTCAAGCGCCGCGACCAGAAGACGGTTACCGTACGTGATGCCGTTCCTGCTACATCAACACAGATTCTGCAGGGTATCACGCGTGCCGCTCTCCACACCAAGAGCTTCATGTCTGCTGCATCATTCCAGGAGACAACGAAGGTACTCAACGAGGCTGCCATCCGTTGCAAGAGCGACGACCTCAAGGGCATGAAGGAGAACGTTATCTGCGGTCACCTCATACCTGCCGGTACAGGTCTCCGTGAGTTCGAGAAGATCATCGTTGGATCACGCGAGGATATGGACCGCCGTGCCATGAGCCGTCAGAACGTCTTTGAGTATCGCAACTAATCCTTTCGTTAAAAACAAACTAACATAAATCGGGGTGCATCAAACCGCTTGGTATTGATGCACCCCTTTTTTCGTAGCTTGCACAGAGTTTTTTGGGGTCACTAGTAAACCCCCGTGTTTGAATAAATGAGTTAGTATGCTTATATTTCAGAAATTGTTAGTATTTTTGCACCCAGATAACAAGTACTTCCGAGTTTTAGCGGACAACAATAATGTTCGATATACCTACGGTATTTCTTCGGTAATTCCTATTCAAAAGGCAGATATACAATGCCATAAACCATCAATCAAAAGGAAAAGAATTAAACACCAGTCAAAAGCAAGTCTTTCACATCACTTTTATACTTTTTTAACTCCATTTATTTCGCCATATTAAAAATATAATGTATCTTTGCATTGTTTTACAAAAAAATTCAGTAAAAAATAGCTACAAACAAAATCAAAAATAATGTTCAAAAATATTTCAACGATAATACTCACTGTCCTTTGCCTACTCTCTTGCTCTGAGGCAAAAGACGATATCCCTTCACAAAATCCTGACGTTCCGCCTACCCCAGACGCCAATATGATTTCTTTCAGCAGTTCAGACAGCAACTGGCAGGAAGGAGAGACAAACACACGTGCCACGGAACTTGAAACGCTATACAAAGACTTTATTGTTTATGGCTACAAAAACACCAGCAACAGCGGTGGGCAACAAATTGTCATGAACGATTATAAAGTTCAATGGGTAAACAACACTTGGGAATATATCCTCCCTGATATTCCCAACCAGCAAATGAAAATCTGGGACTTCAGTGCCGTAAGCTACCGATTCTTCGCCATTGCACCATATAACCATGGAGCAACACCTAAAATTGAGTCATCGACAGACGGAGACGCATACACGGGAAGACTGTTGATAGAATAATACCCCTGCCTAACATTAAACATACCATCATGATGATAAGAAAAACTCTTCATATAAAACTCCTCGCAATCATAACAGTCCTCTTCGCCCTCGCAACCCCTTCCGCTTGGGCGCAGAGCGGTAATTGGGACGTTTATAAGGCTACCGCCTATGACAGCGGTTCTGGAACAGCTGAAGCCCCATATATCATCAAGACCGCAGAGCAGTTGGCATATTTCGCTGTGAGGGTGACGAGCGGTCAAGACAGGACAGCATGTTTCAAACTGGGTGCCAATATAGACCTCAGTGATCATTTCTGGGTGCCTATCGGAAAAACCGCCACAGATGAAGGCAATAATTTCTCTGGCACTTTCGATGGTGATGGATATGTTATCTCCGGCATGACAATAAAGTGGGAGGCAGCCTCATCGGGTAACAAAAACTACGGCTTCTTCTCACAACTCCGTGCAGGAGCCAAGGTGCGTAACATAGTCTTCAACAATGCGAGGCTATATAATGAAGAAACCTCTGGCAATCCCGACGCTCTTGGAGACAGACTGTTTGGCGTATTGGCAGGAATGATTTATGGCAATTCCAATACGGAGATAATGAATATCGCCGTACATAAATCTACGATAGAGGTTGCAGCCCCGTTCAAGCAAAACAATAAATACTATGTCATCGGTGGCTTTGTTGGCAAGATAAATGAAAAGAACTATAACTGCAAGATAGCGAATATCTATGTTGACGTAGATATCGACTTCTCTAAAATGAAGGTCAGCGCACCCAATAATGTTTTTATCGCAACTTTTATCTCTGAGTATCAGACAGGTGTAAATTCATCTCCAACGAATCTCTATGTGAAGGGTGGTATAAAAGCAAGTGCAGCCCTTACCTATGTAGGTCCTGTCTATGGTAAAAACAAGCCGTCAGCTACCACTGTCAAAGACACATGGTTTGTGGAGAGTGGACAGCAATATACGAACAGCAATGGCACTGCACTGAAGCCGGCGTTTACTGGCCAGGCAACTGAGGTATCGAGTTTAGATGAGGCAGATTTCATGTCAAAGATGAATACCTATGCTACAGCCGCAAACCTCTTGCAATGGACTCTTGACTCTAAGAGCCGTCTCCATTTTAAAAATCATCCTATCCCTACTTTCTTCGTCAGGTTAGAACAATCTTTCGACCGTTTGACGAAAAAAGCTATCGTTACCTTGTCTGGATTCGAACATGATACAAACACCACCATCACATGGAGATTAGGCGACAAGAGCGGCACAGAAATCCCTGATGCTTCTTTTGAAAACAACCTTTCCCTCACCGTACCTCTCAGTACTTCAGAGCGTTCTGGCAGTGTGACCGTCAGCAAAACGATAGACGGAGAAACGCAGACAAGGACAGTCAACTTCACCATACCTGTACGCTATTATTCCACAGACCTCTATGCCGATGGTTTTCAAAGCGGTTCAGGAACAGAGTCTGACCCTTACCTCATTGCCACTGACCTTCAGCTGGCAAAGTTGG
>CAMADY010000064.1 GCA_945831805.1 uncultured Prevotellaceae bacterium | reverse complement strand
CAAAATAATTGGCAGTAATCTGCTTGAATTAAAATAAGAAAGTTTCCGCATCGTGCGTAAAAATATAACCATATCATTTCTTTTCCTCTCCATAATTATTGTTATGGCGAGCAATGTGATTATGCCGTTTGCACGATTTGCCGAGGATGAAAAGGAGGACCAGGGTGCTATTGCCAATATTGACTCTCTTTTGAACGACTCTCTCTTGCACGACTCTTTAGGCATTGACTCCATAAACCTTGATACCCTGTCAAGGCTTAGCTTGGACTCCCTGATGCATGACTCGTTAGGACTTGACACGCTTGACTCACTGCACCTCGCTATCTATCTGCGCAATAAGCATATAGACGACTCTATTAAAGCAGATTCTGCCAATCGTCAGAAGAAGAACGGTATAGATTTTCCCGTAAACTATACATCAACAGACTCACTTGTATATCTTGGTAATATCAAGAAAGCGTTTCTTTTTGGTAATGCTAACGTGAAATACGAAAACATGGACCTTACTGCAGAGAAGATTGATATCAAGATTGATAGCAGTCTCGTTCATGCTACGGGTGCTATGGATACGGCAAAGAAGGAACGCTTCGGTCTTCCTATATTTGTGCAGGGTTCTGATAAATACGAGACCGATACCATGACCTTCAACTTCAAGACGAAGAAGGGTGTCATCCTTAATGCCTATACGGAACAGCAGGATGGATTCCTCGTATCGGAGCGTTCAAAGCGCGACTCCGTTGGAAATCTCTATATCAAACATGGACGTTATACAACGTGTGATGATCCGGAACCGGACTTCTATCTTGCACTTACGAGAGCAAAGGTGCGTCCTGGCAAGGATGTGGTCTTCGGACCTGCATATCTCGTGGTACAGGATGTTCCGTTGCCGCTTGCTATTCCATACGGATTCTTCCCATTCTCTAAGAGTTACAGTAGCGGTTTCATCATGCCGACATACGGTGATGAGTCAACGCGTGGATTCTATCTGCGTGACGGCGGATACTACTTCGCCATCAGCGACCAGATAGACCTTAAGCTCCTCGGAGAGATATATACAAAGGGTTCATGGGGTATTTCTGCTGCCTCAAACTACAACTTCAGGTATAAGTATTCCGGTCAGTTCTATATTTCATATCTTGACACGAGAACAGGTGATAAGGGATTCCCGGATTTCACAAAGACCACGAGTTACAAGATACAGTGGTCGCACCGTCAGGATAGCAAGGCAAATCCGTACAGTTCGTTCTCTGCATCCGTAAACTTTGCTTCTACGAGTTATGAGAGCAGTAATTTGACATCACTCTATAATCCAACGTCAAGGACACAGAGTACGCGTACGTCTTCAATATCTTGGAGTACAGGATTCTCAAGCATAGGTATGAACATCAGTGCTACTACGAATATTGCGCAGAACATGCGAGACTCTACCGTTGCACTGACACTTCCAGACCTTAATATCTCCATCTCAAGGTTCTATCCTTTCAAGCGTAAGCAACTGGTAGGAAAGGAACGCTGGTATGAGAAGATATCTTTGAGCTATAACGGACATATATCCAACTCCATAACGACGAAGGAGGATAGACTGTTCAAGTCAAACCTCATAAAGGATTGGCGTAACGGTATGCAGCACTCTATACCAATCAGTGCAAACTTTTCCGTGTTCAAATATATCAACATAACACCTTCTATCTCATTCACCGACCGTACCTATTTCAGTAAGGTCGATAAGTCGTGGGATAGGGAGAACCAGAAGGAGGTCACCGATACCATCTATGGCTTCTACAATGTATATAACTGGAACAGTTCTGTTTCAGCATCAACGAAGCTCTATGGTTTCTTCGTGCCAAACAGAAAGATCTTCGGCGATAAGATACAGGCAATACGCCATACCTTCACACCTTCTGTTTCCTTCACCTATGCTCCAGACTTCGGTGCTTCACGCTATGGATACTACAAGTCGTACGAAAGGGTTGACAGGGATGGCAACGTGATGACACCTGTAGAATACTCCCCTTACAGCATTGGACTGTTTGGTGTGCCTGGCCGTGGTAAGACCGGCAGCATCACTTTCTCTATTGACAACAATATCGAGATGAAGGTGAAGTCTGATAAGGACAGTGTGGAATATAAGAAGATCAGCATCATCGACCAGCTCGGTGCGTCAATGTCCTATAACATGGCGGCAGAGAAACGTCCTTGGAGTGACCTTTCTATGAACATACGCTTGAAGTGGTTCAAGAACTATACGTTCTCCCTTAATGCCGTATTCGCTACATACGCCTATGAGCTCGATGAGAATGGAAAACCTTATGTCGGTGACCGCACGGAATATAGCTATGGACGTTTCGGACGTTTCCAGGGTATGTCGCAGAATATTTCATATACACTTACCCCTGAGAAGATAAAAGACTTCTTCACAGGTAAGAAGAGAAAGGATAAGGAGAAGGAAAATTCTGACGACAGTGATACTGGTGTCGATACTAACATCGACCCAGTGATGATGAAGGGTGCTAATGGTGCCAAGGAGAATGAGTCCAATATTGCAGAGACTGATGAAGATGGTTATCTTAAGTTCTCTATGCCATGGAGCCTTACCTTCAGCTATGGTATAACCATGCGCGAGAATGTCGGTGGCAACTTCAATAAGAAGACAATGCGATATCCATACAAGTTCTCGCAGAATCTTAACTTCTCTGGTAATATCCGAATAGCTGACGGATGGAATATCTCCTTCACGTCGGGCTATGATTTTGACTATAAGAAACTGTCAATGACGAGTGCGTCACTTGCGAGAGATCTGCACTGCTTCAGCATGTCATGTTCTATAGTCATAACGCCATACACCTCATACAACTTTATGTTCCGCTGTAACGCTTCAACTCTGGCTGATGCCCTCAAGTATGAGAAGAAGTCCAACTACAGCAATAATGTGAAGTGGTATTAACCCAACATTAGGTCTAACCAAGTTTTCAGGACTTAGCGTTTTGGTATTTGCCCTCTAACCCTAAAAACTCACCCTGCTCGAGATGAAAAGAATACGATTGCTCTTTACTGCCATCTTCAATGACGTCATGCAAAAGCGCGTGATGGGTACTGCCAGCAACCTTACATACTCATCACTTCTTGCTTTCGTACCTATCATGGCCGTTGTATTTGCAATAGCCAGGGGATTTGGATATTCCGTATATATAGAGGAATGGTTTGCCAATGCACTGTCGTCGCAGCCACAGGCAGCAGAGACAATTATTGGTTTCGTTAATTCTTATCTTATTCATACAAAGAAAGGTATCTTTCTTGGAATAGGACTTCTTTTTATGTTATGGACAGTGCTTATGCTGATATCCAATATAGAGACCGCGTTTAACGATATCTGGCAGGTAAAGCATCAGAGAAGTCTCTTCCGAACGTTTACCGACTATATAGCATTGCTGTTCCTCATTCCTATTGTCATAGTGATAAGTTCCGGTCTGTCTATCTGGATAACGGCATTGAATCACTCCCTTAAAGACATTGTTGTGATAGGACCGATGATGTCACTCTTCTTCGAAGTGGCACCATACGTCATTATATCAATAGCCTTCACTGCTCTTTATGTATTCATGCCTAATACAAAGGTGCAGCTGCGCAGTGCACTGCTGCCGGGAATCCTTGCAGGCGTAAGTTTCCAGTTCTTCCAGCTCATATACATCAATTCTCAGATATGGATATCCAACTATAATGCTGTATATGGTTCTTTTGCCATAATACCTTTCTTCCTGCTTTGGATGCAGATATCATGGATTATTTGTCTTCTGGGAGCGGAAATATCTTTTTGTCGTCAGAATGCGGAGGATTTCTTCGCTACCACTACGGAGAAGTTGTCTTTTAATAAGCGTATCGAGAAGTCGTGGCAGATTATGCAGGCAGTATCAGAGCGATTCCGTTGTGGTGACGATGCACCTACCGCCCTTGAAATAAAGAAGATGCTCGGTTTGTCAATGCGCACTACAACGACGTTGCTCTACGATCTTCAGCGAATACATTTCCTTGCGGAACTAATACATGATGAAAAGGGAGATACCCCACGTTACATGCCTGCTGAATCCCTCGAAAATCTTACTTACGATGCGTTGTCCTTGCGGTTGGCGGATTTGGAAAGTGTTTACTGATGCATTCAAGTAATTACGAGGACGGCTTTAGAATAAGGTAACGTTAGTTCTAAGAAGTAAAAAAAAAGAAAAAGTGGAAAGCAGTGCTCCTATAAGCCGGGTTCTGTATTCTGCAGAGACTCTCGTCAATGCAGATGCTCCATCATTTATCTATGCCGCAAGTCACCCTGCGGCTCTCACCTTGCAGTGTAGCATTCTACCCTCCATCGTAGAACAAAAAGTTCCTCGGGCGGGCTACCCTATCATGACGATGGTTTACTTGAACTTGCAACCTCCAACAGACACAGCCAGTGCGTCACCACACTGCTGGTGAGCTCTTGCCTCACCTTCTCACCCTTACCTCCCGAAAAGAGGCGGTTATTTTCTTCTGCCTTTAGCCTACTGTCGCCAATAGCTTGTAGTTTCGCAAGTGGAGTGCCCTATGTTGCCCGGACTTTCCTCTCACATACATCGTATGCCAGCGATAGAGCCGGAGCACTGCCGTCCTTCTTTTTCTTTGCATAATGCCTATGAGACATTATACAGTTATGTCAAATTCCGCTGCAAAGTTACAAAAAAAACTTTGTTCGGGCAAATTATTGTGGATGTTATACATTACATATTATCATTTTATGTGGATTTGCCCTCAATAATCAATATATACTAAGCAAACTCTGCGAGTTCCAACCATCGCATCTCCTTCTCATCGAGTTCCTCGTTAAGGAGTGGGAGACGCTTCGATAGCTCTGTTATTCTGTCCACGGAGATGGTTCCAGAGCTGAGTGCTTCCTCTATCTGCTGTTTCTCCTCTGTGAGCTGCTCTATGTCTTTTTCCAGTTGTTCGAACTCACGCTTCTCCTTGAATGTAAGTTTCCGCTTCTGCTCATTACTGCCTTGGCTTCTGTTCGTTTGCTCGATAGGTGCTGCAGCAGACCTTACCTTAGTGGATTTCTGTTTCTCCTCTTCATCGTGCGACTGTAGCTTACTCCACTCACGGTATTGCGTGTAGTTGCCAGGGAAATCCTTTATCTTTCCTTCGCCTTGGAATACAAGAAGATGATCGACAACCTTGTCCATGAAGTAGCGGTCGTGGCTTACTACGATGACGCATCCCGGGAAGTCCTGCAGATATTCTTCGAGAATCTGAAGCGTCTTGATATCAAGGTCGTTAGTAGGCTCGTCGAGTACGAGGAAGTTAGGGTTCTTCATCAGTACAGTGCAGAGATACAGCTTACGTTTCTCGCCGCCAGAGAGCTTATAGACATAGTTGTACTGCTGCTCTGTTGTGAAGAGGAACAACTGCAGGAACTGCGATGCGCTGAAGTGACGTCCCTGTCCGAGGTCTATGTATTCTGCTATGTCGCGTACTACATCAATGACCTTCTGCGTCTCGTCAAACTTAAGACCTTCTTGAGAGAAATATCCGAACTGTACAGTCTCGCCAATGTCAAACTTTCCGCTATCAACAGGAACGAGTCCAAGGAGCAACTTGATGAATGTTGATTTTCCTGTACCGTTGTTGCCGACGATGCCCATCTTCTCGAAGCGAGCAAAGTTATAGTAGAAGTTATCGAGGATAACCTTGCCTTGGGAAGTGGAGGCGCTGTTTCCTACATTGCCACTATTACTAACATTGCCACAGGCATCGATATTGCTATTTATTGAGTTGTTGGCATCGCTTTCCCTTGGCGGGAATGTTTTAGAGACGTACTGGCACTCGAAGATCTTTGAGCCTATATAGACATTGGTTGACTTGAGGCGTACCTGACGTTCCTCAATACGCTGCTTTGCTACCTTTTCCAACTCATAGAAAGCCTCTTCACGATAGCGTGCCTTATGACCTCGTGCCTGTGGCTGTCGGCGCATCCACTCCAGTTCCCTACGGTACAGATTGTTGGCATGCTGAATATTTGCTGCCATAGCATCAATACGCTGCTGACGTTTTTCGAGATAGTAGCTGTAGGAACCTTTGTATGAGTAGATAGTCTTATTGTCGAGCTCTAATATTGTGCTGCAAACGTTGTCGAGGAAGAATCTGTCGTGAGTAACCATCAGCAGTGTCTTGTTGCCCCGCTGAAGGAATCCCTCCAACCATTCCACCATCTCAAGGTCGAGGTGGTTGGTAGGCTCATCAAGTATGAGGAAGTCTGGGTTTGAGATAAGTACCTGTGCGAGAGCCACACGCTTCTGCTGACCACCGCTGAGTTGCTCTACCGGTTGCTGCATATCCTTAATGCGCAGCTGGGTGAGAATCTGTTTCGCCTTCAGTTGTGCGTCATCATCAGCATCCTTCATCATGAAGCATGCCTCAAGGACCGTCGCACCTTTTGAGAACTTAGGTTCCTGACGAAGGTAGCCGATGCGAATGCCATTGCGATAGATGATGCTTCCGGAATCTGTACTCTCCTCGCCTGTCAGCATGGAGAGAAGTGTAGATTTTCCGGTGCCGTTCTGTGCTATGAGTCCGACACGCTGTCCCTCAGCAACGCTGAAGGAAATGTCGTTGAAGAGCACTCGCTCACCAAACCGCTTTGAGATATTCTGTACGTCGAGAAAAGGGTTTGCCATTAGAAGTCTTCGGTTGGGTTAAGAATTGAGTCGATATAGTCGAGCAGTTCATCCCTGCCCTGAGCCTTCTCTGACGATGTTACAAAATAAGGTGGCAGTTCTTCCCATGACTCCAGTAGTTTCTTGGTGTAATTCTCTACATTCATGCGAGCCTTTACCACTCCGAGCTTGTCTGCTTTTGTGAAGACAATGGAGAACGGAACACCATTTTCTCCGAGCCATTCCATAAAATCGAGATCTATCCTCTGTGGATCATGACGAATGTCAATGAGCAGGAATACGTTGGCAAGCTGTTCACGGTCGAGGATATAGGTGTTTATCATGCGTGTGATATCATCCTGCACCTTCTTCGAACGCTTTGCAAAACCATAGCCAGGAAGGTCCACGATATACCATGCCTCGTCGCTATTCTTTTCTGATGAGGACTCAATAATGAAGTGGTTGATGAGGAGTGTCTTGCCTGGTGTGGCACTTGTCTTTGCCAACGCCTTGCGATTTGTCAGCATATTGATGAGGCTTGACTTTCCTACGTTACTGCGTCCTATGAATGCAAACTCCATCTTTGTGTCCTTAGGGCACTGCGACAGCTTTGCGGAACTTATGTGGAATGCGGCTTTCTTTATTATCATATCTGGATCTTTGTGAACAGTCTGTTCTGATGTTTTGAAAAATGGTTGTTTATTCGTTTTGTGCCGGTGTGGAAGATGGCTTGTCGTACTTCCTTAAAAAGGCTTCAGCCTGTATGTAACCCATTTGCTTCGCACGCTTCAGCTCTGCAACACCAACCTCCTTCTTGTCGTCACGACAGAGGGCAAGTCCGAGTAATCCATGAGCTTCTGCGTAGTATGGATTCTGCGTCACAATGTCCTTGCATACTTCTATCGCATCCGCATTGCGGTTCATCTTCATAAGCAACAGCGCCTTCTCTGCCTTGTATGTCAGCTGTCGTGGAGCAATGACGATGGAGCTGTCGAGCATCTCCACCTGCTTATCCTGATCCTTGTTCATGCTTTTGAGACACTGGTAGGCATAGTAATAGACGTCTGCATCGCGATATGTTGAAGCACATATCTCATTGAATATATGCAATGCGTCTTCGTATTGCTTCTTGGAGAACAATACCCTGCCTTTATGTACGGAGTATGTTGGAATTGGGTTTATGGCTATTGCCTGATCAATCTCGCTGATGGCCTTGTCGAGAGTCCATGGCTCGAAAGCTATGTCAGACATCAGCAACTCCTTATTATATATAAGCTTCGAGAAGGTATAGTGAGCATTATCCTTGTTCTGACTTACTTCGATGGCTTTCTGCATCATGGCATCAGCCTCCTCGAATCGTTGTTTGTCTGTCAGCATGTTTGCCTTGTATTCATAGCCATCCTCCTTGTCAGGGAACAGTGCAATGAAGTCCTCCACCGTTGCAGGGTAGTTGATGGAGTCGTTCTTCTGAGAAGCCAGCATCATGGCAAACAATGCTCCGTTGTAGTCGTTAGGCAATGCTATGCGTACGTTGGTGTTTCTCAGTACATTGTCGTTTGAAGCCCATAGCGAAGGTTGAAGTGACTGGGCATAGCGGGCACATGCAACATAGAGGTCTGTGCGTGTGCTGCTGGTGTTCGTCAGTCCCATTAGTTGTCCCTGGGTGTTTACGAACGGCATACCGATATGCTCATCCTTTATTTCTCCATTCGTCTGCTCAAAGATGTAGTACGGCATGTCTGTGTTGAACGTCTCAACTTCGTGTACCTGCATCTTGGTAAATTTAGGTGACTTCACTTCGTAGCCGACAACCCAAGCCTCGCCACCAACAGCCATTGCATCCTGCTCAAGCTGTAAAGGCTGTATTGTTGACTTAGGTTCTTTCTTCACTCTGATACGTGCTACATTGTATATGGCACTAGCACCGAAAATGCAGTCAACATCGTATTTCTTTCCTTGTCCGTCAATGACAACGGCAGACGATGCCCCTACAAACGGAGTCCATGCTGTCAGTGCAATGCCGTCGGCGTCTATGAATGCTCCGTAGCCAGTAGCAAGGAGTGTTCCGTCAGACTTGAAGGTAGTTACTTTCAGAACGCCTTTCGACGTTTTCTTTACGACGCCCGGCTGTGCTGTCATAGCAATTGCCATCAGCACAAAACAAATAATGCTGTATATTCTTTTCATCAAAAATCTATTTCTGTTAGCTTTATCTTTCCTTTACTTGTCCTGCAATGACATCTTGTTGCCAATACTTTACTTTTCGAGCAATGCCCTTGCGTTATCGAGTGCAGCCTCCGTAATATCCGCACCACTGAGCATTTGGGCTATCTCGTTGATGCGTTCCTCGTCTGACAGATGTCGCATGACGGATGTCGTGACGTTATCCGTATCGTGCTTCTCGACCTTATAGTGATGCGCACCTCTTGCAGCAATCTGTGGCAAGTGTGTAATGCTGAGGACTTGTCGGTCGTTGTTGCCCATCTCGCGCATTATCTCTGCCATCTTCTCTGCTACACGACCTGACACACCGGTGTCTATCTCGTCGAAGATGATGGTTGGCAACTTTACTGCCCCGCTTATCATAGCCTTCAGCGAGAGCATCAGTCGCGCTATCTCACCTCCCGATGCTACCTGTGATACAGGGCGCAGTGCCATTCCCTTGTTGGCGGTGAAGAGGTAAGATACCTTGTCCTGACCTGTTGACGTAAGGCCTTGCTTCTGTATGTCGATGGCAAATTCTACCTTTGGCATGCCGAGTGCCTCCAGCCTTGCGCAGATGTCCTTTATGACCTTCTTCGCTGCCGTTTGTCTTGTCTTTGTCAGTGACTCTGCTATAGCTTGCGCCTTCTCTTTTAATCTGTTGACCTCTGCCTCTTTCTCACAGAGAACCTCATCGGAGTTGTCAATGCTGTCAATGGCAATCTGCAGACGTTCCTGTTCTTCAAGAAGTTCCTTTATGGTACTCTTTTGGAACTTCCTCTGCAGTGAGTATATCAGGTCAAGTCGCTCGTTGACGTAGGCCAGACGTTCAGGATTGAAGTCTATGTTCTCCGACTCTCGTTCCGTCTCGTTTGCGATATCCTTCAGTTCTATGAATGCAGAGTCGATGCGGTTTGCCAATGGCTCAACCTTTGGGTACAACCCTGCAGCAGCCGAAAGTCTGTTAGAAGCCTGACGGAGTATTGCCAATACACCCGTATCGTCATTGTTGAGCATGGCATCTGCTTCGTATAGTGCCGTCTTGATGTCCTCTGTATGCGTTGCAGCAGTCTGCTCCTGCTCTAGTGATTCCTGTTCGTCTTCCTCAAGTTCAGCCTTCGTCAGCTCATCAAGTTGGAATCGCATAAATTCCTCATTGTCATGAGACGTTTCAATCTGCTGTTTTAGTGTCTCGAATTCCTCTGATGCCTTTCGGTAAGCTTTGAAAGCCTTTGAGTATTCAGCTCGCTGTTTCTCATTGCCGGCAATGATGTCAACAACATTCAGCTGGAAATCTTCTTTCTGCAACAGTAGGTTCTGATGCTGCGAGTGCACATCAACAAGCATCTCGCCAAGCTCCCTCATCTGCTGGAGGGTTACTGGTGTGTCGTTGATGAATCCGCGACTCTTGCCTGCTGCCGTCAGTTCACGCCTTATGATACAGTCATCTGCGTCGAGGTCAAGCTCGTTCTCCTCAAACCATTCCTCCATACTGTATCGTGAAAGGTCGAAGTGCGCCTCTATGGTACACTTCTGCGTGTTTGTCTTTACGGATTTAGAGTCTGCCCTCTGACCAAGCAACAAACCGATTGCTCCGAGTATTATACTCTTTCCTGCACCGGTCTCACCGGTTATTACGGAGAAACCTGAGCAGAAATCAATATTCAGCTCGTCAATGAGTGCGTAGTTCTTTATGTATAAATGTTTTAACATTAGTTTTTCCTTCTTTAAACTCGACCTCCTAACCCTTAATAACTCTCCCCTTTAACCTAAATACTCTAACCTCTAACCCCTATTTCTCCTTGATCTTATTCCACGAATTGCTTTGCGAAGGGTTTATGGAGAATAGAACATCATAAACCTTAGCCTTCTCCTTCTCCGTGCCATGTCCCTTGTAGATGTTCGCCAGTTCGTCCTTCTTGTAGTCCGTCCATATCTGCGGTACCATACTCATAGGACGATCCTTGTGTGCCTTGTCAAGATTCTCTTCTATGGCAGTTGAAATCTCCGTGCGTCCACGTTCCACGTTGTTGGCCATCTCGTCCAGTCCCTTGCGGTAATAGTCGTATTGTAACTGTCGGAACGGTTCCATAGCACCTTCCAAGTAGTCGTTGATAATGGCAAAGCGATTCTTGCTGCTGTCGAAAGAAGTCCATCCCGGATACTCCAGGTTCTGCGCATTGTTCGTAAGGTTCATACACATCTGCAGCACCTCCTCGCCACCCTTTGGAGAGAAGGTGTCGAGATCCATTCCTATAATAAGGTATGCGTAGTAGCCGAAGAGTGCCATCATCTGGTTGTCAATCATCTCCGGGTTGAACTCAAATTTGTCGAACTGATTGTACGTGAAGGTGAAGTCGTTGTCCTGAAACTGGAATACGGTAGTGGTGTATGCCGAGTTATATACGGGGCGGTTAGACTGTATCATGCATGTGCACACCCATGTACCATCCTCACGCTTAAATTCTTTCACCGTAAGGTTGAAGACACAGCTGATGCGTTCTTGTTCCAGAAACTTCAGTGATGTCCACTTCTGGTTGTTCAGAAACTCCTCCAGTTTCTCTTTCAGCTCATCGAAGACGGAAGCATCCGTACCCTGAATCTGCTGATGGTTGATGTTTACCTTGGCACGAAGTTCCTGTGCGCAGACAGAAACAACAGCTCCCCATGACATTATAGCCATGAGAAGCCATTGCAGTATGTTCCTCTTAAGAAAATTCATTAACCGTATTGTCTTAATCCTTATATTCTATACTCTCATCCCTATAACCCAAAGTCTCTAACCTGAGCACTCTAACCTCAGCCCCACTAGCCTTTCAGCATGTGTGCCTGACGCAGGCGAATGCGTGTCAGTGCCTGCTTTGTCTCAAGAGAGAAGTCGCTGTTGAGCATCCAACTGAAGTAGCCCGGGTCACGGTTGAGCACGTCAACGACTGTCCAGCCCTTGTACTTTCCAAAGTTGAAGTATTCCGTCTGGCGCTCTGTACCGTCAGGGTTCAGAAGTGGATTTCCGTCAGGACCTTTCAATGGACCATATACCATACGTCCTGCGAAGTCAACGTTCTTGCGTTGGTTGCAGAATTCGTGCAGCTTGTCCATGTCGTTTTCCAACTGGCGCTCTTCCTCCTCCTGCTTGCCTGGAGCATACATGTCGAGCTGTCCCATGAGTACTCGATATGTTGCTTCTGTATCCTCGTCGGAGCGGTGGGCCTGAAAGTCGTCCTCCATCTTCCTTCCGCAGTAGAACTTGTATGCAGCAGCAAGGTTGCGGCGCTCCATCTGCTTGAAGATAACGCAGGCGTCTATCATGCGGCATGAAGAAAAGTCGAATGCTATGCCGGCACGCAGAAACTCCTCTGCAAGCAGCGGAATGTCGTAGCCGTTGGAGTTGTATCCCGCAAAGTCGCAACCCCTGAAGTCCTCGGCAAGAGAGCTCGCTATCTCCTTGAACGTAGGAGCATCCTTTACCATCTCGTCAGTAATGTGTGTCAGTTCCTGTACAAGTTCCGGGATAGGCTTGCCAGGGTAGACAAACTGGTTGACCCTCTTCTCTTCTCCATCGGGCATTACCTTAATGTAGCTTATCTGTATGATGCTCTCCTTCGCTATATCCAGTCCTGTTGTTTCAAGGTCGAAGACAATCAGCGGTTTCTTTAAATTCAGTTTCATGAATTATTTTATTCTCAATTATCAACTATGGACGATGAACAAACTTAGTCATTGAGCAGCATAGGCATGATGAGCATCAGAATGTCCTCACCTTCCGGATGTTCTACAGGACGTATTACACCAGCGCGGCTTGGATCACCGAGTTCTATCTGCAGTTCGTCGCTGGAGAGATTGTTGAGAATCTCATAGAATACGCTGCCCTTGAATCCGATGCTCATAGGAACTCCGTTATATTCGCATACTACATCCTCGTTGGCGCTTGTAGCGAAGTCGATATCCTCGGATGCGAGCTCCATGTTGTTGAGGCTCATGCGGAGCTTGATGAGCTGTGTACTCTCGCTTGCAAACGGCATTACACGGCGAAGTGCACCGATGAGTGCTTTGCGGTCAATGGTTACAATGTTAGGGTTGTCGTTAGGAATAACCGATGCGTAGTTAGGATAGCGTCCCTCGATGAGTCGGCATGAGATGATGCCGTCAGGGAATTCTATCTCGGCATTGTTTCCGTTGAACTTTATGCTTACGATGTTCTCATCGTCTGAGCCGAGTACGCTACGGAGCAATCCGGCAGGCTTCTTTGGGAGAATGAACGAAGCCGGTACCTCTGTCTTTGAGCTGAACAGCATGTTGCGAACCATCTTGTGACCGTCGCTTGCCACTACGTTCATGCTCTCTTCCTTAAGGTCGAAGTATATACCGTTCATCACCATGCGGAGCTCGTCGTTGGCAGTAGCGAAGAGCGTGCGCTGAATGATTGCGGAGAGTGTTGATGCAGCAACGATGGTCTGGGTGTATTCACCCTCCAATGGGCGAAGACGTGGGTATTCGTCGGCATTCTGTCCTACGATGCGGTATGCACCGTTCTGGTAGATTATGCGGATGTTGTTGTCGTCGGTGTTCACCTCGAAAGTGAGTGGCTGCTCAGGGAGCTCCTTGATAGACGTAAGGATGATGCGGTTTGGCACGCAGAAACTTGCAGTGCCATCGCAGTCGATGAGCTCTATGTTGCACTTCATCATGTTGGCATTGTCACTTGCTGTGATTGTCAGCATGTCATCCTTTATCTCGAACAGGAAACTGTCGAGGATGGAAAGAGAATTCTTGGTGTTGATAACCTTTGAAAGAATGCCCAGCTTGGAGCTGAGGGCAGAAGAGGAAAGTGTGAATCTCATTTTCTATTTTATTGTTTGGTTCATTACTCTGATTTTATTATTTTTTTATTTAATAATGTTCACGTGCGTAACGCATCATTCCGAAAAGTTATGCAAAAATACAAAAAACTTATCTTTTTTGCAAAAAAAACAACAAAAAATTTCTTAATTCAACACTTTTTTTGTAATTTCGCAACAGAATTAGAAAATATATTGTATAAAACGCAAATTAAGAATCATAAAAAACAATGGAATTACAAGGTAAAGTTATAGCTGCACTTCCAGAGCGCAGTGGTGTTAGTCAGCGTGGTGAGTGGAAGTCTCAGGAGTTTGTTATCGAAACCCATGACCCACAGTATCCTCGCAAGCTTGTCTTCACCGTGTTTGGTGCAGACCGCCTTCAGCGCTTCAATATACAGATTGGTCAAGAGGTACTCGTAGCCTTCGATATTGATGCCCACGAGTGGAATGGTCGTTGGTTCAACGATATCCGTGCCTATGACGTACGCATGGTGGATCCATCTACATACGTTGCTCCAGGTCAGGCTCCTGTAGCCTCTTCACCTGTTCAGCCAACAGCTGCTCCTGTTCAGACAGCGCAGAATGTCGATCCTCTTGCACCTGCTGCTGAGGCAGACGTTGATGGCGGTACGGACAACCTTCCTTTCTAATCGGAAAGGGAGGCGCGAACAATCTTTTCATATCTAATTATTGCAGAAGAAGATAACTACGACTTTATTCTTAATCTCCTAACAATATGAGAGAATATACATCATATAAGAAAGGTCTTATTCCAACTATTGTGGATGAGGCCAGCAGAAATTTCCTTTACAAAGGAATACGTTCTGTAAAAATGGATGACATTTCACGCTCGCTGCATATTTCGAAGCGTACTCTCTATGAGCTTTATTCCAATAAGGAAGCATTGCTTGTAGAGGTCGTTAAAAGTATAATGAGCGAAAGAATAGAACATATCCGTAATTTTGCGGAAAAGACTGATAATGTGATGGATATCCTCATAGAGGTGATGCGCTTGCAGATAGAGGCGGCAGCACGTAATAATCCTGCTTTCTATCGTGACCTGAAGAACTATCCGCAGGCTGAACAACTTTTTAAGGATTATTACGAGAAGCAGAAGTCGTACTCCGTGGAATTCTTCTCCAAAGGTGTTGAAGAGGGCTATTTCATCTCTGGCGTTGACTTTATGCTTATCACCGTCATTCTGAGGGACATCGTTGACAATGTACTCACGAGTGAGAAGTATAAGGACATCACATACGAGCAACTCTTCCGTAACTTCCTTTATGTTACAATAAGAGGATTCTGCACTGCTAAGGGAATAGAGAAACTGGAAGTGTTCTACAAGCAGGAATTAGCAAATCTTTAGACTGCTTTGATGAAACATTGTT
>CAMADY010000063.1 GCA_945831805.1 uncultured Prevotellaceae bacterium | reverse complement strand
AGGTCGGAAAACGAAAGTAGGAAGAAAACTACTTCGTTTTCCTCCTACTCGATTAGGGTGTCCAATTTGGTGTACTAAAAGTTTGGTGTTTACTGAAAAAGTTTGTTGATATTTGTTCATTATTGTTTATATTTGTTCTTTCAGTCGCTTCGCTTTCTTTTAGTCGGCTATGCCTTTGTAAAAGCGGTAAACCGAGCGGTGAAAGCGTCGCAAGCGCCTAGCGGAAGCCGAAGGCTGACGTGAAATGAGTCGCTTCGCTCGACAATAAGAAACAATAGCGAACAATGAGAAAAAAAAACAGTGCTGAAAGTTTGGTGGTTTGGGAAAAAGTTTGTAATTTTGCACTCGCAAAATGCTTCGCACCGAGCGCCAGCAGATGCTGACACGCACTTTTTGCAGCGTGCGAGGCTGCTTCGCACGTTGCACTTGGAAATCAGAGACGGGCACCGCTCTGCGAGCGACAAGCCCTATTTCTTTCGTGCGAGGCTGCTTCGCACGTTGCACTCTGATTGATAATGTAAACACTAAATAAAAATTTTGATTATGGCAAAACCCATCCGCAACATCCCAACTCTTTTTGGGGAAGAAGCCAGGAAGTTCGAGGAACGAGCTTTGTTAGTCGAAGCAAATCCTGGTACAATACGAATCCCAAGACATGACGTAGAGATTGTTCAGAATGTATTACGTAGCATCGGAATGTAATGACAGTACAAGAACTTTTTGAACGTTGTGATCTCAACATTCTCACAGATCAATTCATTGAAGACTGTGAACCTTTTTCATGTGGAGAGTCTGAGGACGAAGAAGACCTCAACGAATTCTTCACACAAGATGCTATGCCTTTTCAAAAACGGTTATTAGGCAAGACCTACGTTCTAACTCTAAAACAATCAGATGAGGAAAAACAGTCAAATTGCCGCAAAGAAATCGTCACGTTCTTTACTCTCGCAAACGACAGCATACGTATTACCAATAAGATGAGCGAAGAGTATCGCGAATTCTTCTTAGAAGATACCGACCTTCGTGACAAAAGCATAAAGAGATTCCCGGGAATTCTTCTTGGAAGACTTGGGACAAACAAGAAATTTAACGGACAAGGCTTTGGCACAGCTGTTATGAATTTCATAAAAAGCATGTTCACTACCAATAATCGTACAGGATGCCGTTTCATCATAGTGGATGCCCTTAATAACGAACGTGCTATAAATTATTATAAGGAACGTAATGGGTTCCGCTTTCTTATAGAAGATGAACGGTTAGAAGCTAAGTACGTAGGTATCGGTGTTGGTCATCTTCCACTCAACACCCGTTTGATGTATTTTGACCTGCTGTCACTTCAAGTTGAGGACTTCTAATCCCTTCCGTTGACACACTCAACATCTTATACACTCTCCGCAGTATCTCCCCCGAGGTGCTGCGGAGTTTTTTGATATTTGTTCTTTCAGTCGCTTACGCTTTCTTTTAGTCGGCTATGCCTTTGTAAAAGTGGTAAACCGAGCGGTGAAAGCGTCGCAAGCGCCTAGCGGAAGCCGAAGGCTGACGTGAAATGAGTCGCTTCGCTCGACAATAAGAAACAATAGCGAACAATGAGAAAAAAAAACAGTGCTGAAAGTTTGGTGGTTTGGGAAAAAGTTTGTAATTTTGCACTTGCAAAATGCTTCGCACCGAGCGCCAGCTGATGCTTACACGCACTTTTTGCAGCGTGCGAGCCTAAGTTTGCACTCGGAATAAAATAATGTATAATTATGATGCAGTTGAACACATTAAACACGTTGAATTCATCGCAAGTGATGCTGATTCAATCTTTTGCCTCCATGGACAGGCAGAAGGACAGTGAGGAACTGATGGATGTATTGAGACTCTTCTACGCAAAAAAACTTGATGAAGAGATGCAACAGTTGTGGGATGATGGCACATTCAACCAGGAAGTTCTAGATGAACTAAGAACCCAACATCTGAGAGCCTAATGAAAAAGTTGATAGTGCTGGACACGAATTGCCTGTAATGCAGATTACATAGTTACGGACGACTCACATTTTGAGGAGGCAACAAGTTCTCCGTTCCCACTTGTGAGAACCAAGCATTTGGATGATTTCCTTCAAGAATTGTCGCAGGAAGATTCGTAAAAACACCCTCCCGTTGACACACTCAGCATTCTATACCCACTCCGCAGTATCTCCCCCCGAGGTGCCGCGGAGTTATTTTTGATGTTTGTTCTTTTCAAGTCGCGTACGCTTTCTTTTAGTCGGCTATGCCTTTGTAAAAGCGGTAAACCGAGCGGTGAAAGCGTCGCAAGCGCCGAGCGGAAGCCGAAGGCTGACGTGAAAAGAGTCGCTTCGCTCAACAATAAGAAACAATAGCGAACAATGAGAAACAAAAAAAACAGTGCTGAAAGTTTGGTGGTTTGGGAAAAAGTTTGTAATTTTGCACTCGCAAAATGCTTCGCACCGAGCGCCAGCAGATGCTGACACGCACTTTTTGCAGCGTGCGAGGCTGCTTCGCACGTTGCACTTGGAAATCAGAGACGGGCACCGCTCTGCGAGCGACAAGCCCTATTTCATTCGTGCGTTGCTCTCCCCCGCGAAACGGGGGAGTGGCGAAGCGGAGGGGGTACAAAGACTATTGACCCTAAGTTTGCACTCAAAAGATTAGAAACGACAGATAGATATATGCAAAGGACAAAAACGAATACAACAGATACGCTTTCTCCATATCTCCTTTGGGATGTGGACAAAGATGGTTTTGATGTTGACAAGTATCCTGTCTGGACAATACAACGTGTTCTTGAATACGGAGACATGGCCGATTGGAATTTTATCCAGTCGCATTTTGGTATAGAGAGGATATCGGAGGCTTGTAAGACAATGAGAACGCTGGATCCAAAAGCCTTGTCATTTATCTGCCTTCTGTCAAACACAAGAAAAGAGGACTACAGATGCTATCATATAAGACAATCCAACCCCACACTCTGGAACTCCTAAAGGATTTGACCAATGAGTCTATTTTTTCACAACTCAGACTTGTAGGAGGAACTGCGTTAGCTTTACAGCTGGGGCATCGCAATTCTATTGACCTTGACTTCTTCGGACATATAGAGGTAGAGGATGGAGATTTACTTGAAACCCTGAGAAAACACGGCAAGGTGGAAATTCTTAAATTATCTCAAAACATAAAGATTTTCACCCTTGATGGGATAAAGGTTGACATTGTAAACTATGCTTATCCATGGATTGACGATGCAGTTCTGGAAGATGGACTAAGACTTGCAGCACCTAAGGACATTGCAGCGATGAAAATCAATGCCATCGAGGGGCGCGGAACAAAAAAAGACTTCGTGGATGTCTTCGAACTCCTAAAAACTTATTCGTTAAATGATATTCTTGTTTTTCATAAAGAAAAATATCCGGAGGCTTCCACCTTCCGTGCTCTGATGAGTCTATCGTATTTTGAGGATGCAGAGAGCCAGCCTCTCCCCAAGATGTTTATACCAGAAAATTGGGAAGAGATGAAGAAAAAGATACTAGATGCTGTATCTGTATTCAAATCGTAAATGTAATAATACCCACTCCGCAGTATCTCCCCCGAGGTGCTGCGGAGTTTGTTATATACATCTTGAGAACTTCGGCTTAGGTTTCGCTAGGCTGGACGAAGCACGCGATTCTTGAATAAAACGACAAGCTATCGTCACGTGAGAGCATAGTTATTGTAAGATAATGTGATAGTTGTCGTTGCTTTACGCTTGCTATCGAAAGTTTGTTTGAGTGCAAGCAAACAATCGTCAGCTTGCTACCAAACATTCGTTTGCTTGCTTCCAATAAACATTTTTTTTTACAAAGCAACACAAAAAGTTTGGTGGTTACGGAAAAAGTTTGTAAATTCTGCACTCATTGTAAGAGGTGTTATGATGCCTGAAAATAAAAAAAAGTCGCGGAAAAGTTTGTTGATTACATAATTTTTATGTAACTTTGCAGACAAACTTATTATATGTACATAACTGCCTGCTTCATGAAGAAATCAATTTTGACACTCGCCCTCTGTGCGCTGACCGCAGTAAGTGCCATGGCACAGGGCACCGCAAGGAAATTCGTACTCAAGAACTCAGCCGACGGACAGTCGGAGATAACCGTCTATCTGCCTACCGCCGAGGCCGCCAGGAAGGCTAACGGCAGGGCCATCGTGGATTGTCCGGGAGGTGGCTACTCACATCTCGCCATGGATCATGAGGGCCATCAGTGGGCTAAGTTCTACAACGACAAGGGCATCGCTTTCGTGGTGCTCAAATACCGCATGCCTAACGGCGACCGCAACATCCCTTTGGGCGATGCATACAACGCCATCCGCACCGTCAGGGACTCTGCTCAGGTGTGGAACGTGAATCCGCATAACGTTGGAATTCAGGGATTCTCTGCCGGCGGACACCTCGCCTCTGCCGTATCGACACACGCAGAGTTCGACGCCCGTCCGGACTTCTCGATACTCATCTATCCTGTTATCAGCATGGACGAGAAGATAACCCACAAGGGTTCCTGCAAGGGCTTCCTCGGTGAGCTGCAGAAAGACCCGAAGATGGTGAAGCAGTGGTCGAGCGACCAGGCAGTGCGCCGCCATCTTACCCCGCCAGCACTCCTTATCATGGCTAACGACGACGGCGTGGTGCCTCCTGTCACCAACGGCGTGGCATACTATAGTGCCATGCAGAGGCAGGGCAACAACTGCGAGCTGCACGTCTATCCATCCGGCGGTCATGGCTTCGGCTTCCGCGAGAACTATAAGTACCACGACCGTATGCTGAACGATATCACGGTATGGCTCGACAACCTGAAACTGCCTGAGGCAGAGGCTGTTCGCGTAGCTTGTATCGGCAACAGCATCACTGACGGCCACGGCATCTGGATGCAGGAGTACAACGGCTATCCACGCCTGCTCAACAACCGCCTCGGCAGTGGCTATAACGTAAAGAACTTCGGAGTGAGCAGCCGTACGCTCTGCAACAATGCCGACGTGCCTTACACCAAGGAGCTGGCATGGCGCGATGCCAAGGCTTTCAATCCGAACATCGTTATCATAAAGCTCGGCACCAACGACTCCAAGGCCGGCAACAGAGAGGTTCTGAAGCGCGACTTCCAGAAGGACTACCAGTCAATGATAGACACGCTGAAGGCTCTTCCGTCGAAGCCGGAAATCTATGTGTGCTCGCCTATCCGCGCCTTCAAGGACACCTGGACTATCAGCGACTCCGTCATCGTGAACTTCGAGATGCCTGTCATCCAGAAGCTCGTGAAGAAGAATAAGCTGCACTACATAGACCTCCACGATAAGTTCGGCACCGACGAGAAACTGATGCTCACCGACGGCATACACCCTAACGCAAAGGGTGCGGCGAAGATTGCCGACATCGTCTATGAGGCACTCATCTCGGAGCCAAAGAAGAAGTAACTTGCAAAAAGTTGCCGCGAAATTTTGATATTCCAAAGTTTTTGAGTAACTTTGCACTTTTGAATTTCGGTTGAACGGTTGAACGGTTTATCGGTTGAACGGTTTATCGGTTTATCGGTTTATCGGTTGAACGGTTTATCGGTTATCCGGGAAAGTTAATCAATAAAATAAAGAAAGTAGAACCATTGGTTATTGACGACGACATATTATTGATGCAGGAAGCAATGCTCCTGGCGCAGCAGGGTGAGGGTAAGGTAAACCCTAATCCGCTGGTGGGCGCATTGATAGTGAAGGACGACGAGATCGTGGCGCATGGCTACCATGAGTGCTACGGTGACCTGCATGCAGAGCGCAATGCGTTCAAGTATGCTGAGGAGCATGGCATTGACTGTGAGGGCTGTACGATGTACGTAACGCTGGAACCTTGCTGCCATCATGGCCATCAGCCACCTTGCACCGATGCCATCATCGAACACAAGATAAAGCGTGTCGTGGTAGGACTGCTCGACCCGAACCCGCTTGTGGCAGGTCATGGGCTGGAACTGCTCCGCGAAGCCGGCATCGAGGTCGATGTGCTCGATGAGGAGTCGCCGCTGGCGAAGCAGCTGAAGATGCAGAACAGGGTGTTCCGCAAATACATTACGACCGGCATGCCATGGGTTACGGCGAAGTGGGCGATGACGCTCGACGGCAAGATTGCCACCGCAACGGGCGACAGCCGATGGGTGTCATGCGAGAAGTCGCGCGAGAGGGTTCACCTCGTTAGGAAGAACAACATGGCGATACTCTGCGGCATCGGTACGGTGCTGGCTGACAACCCTATGCTCAACGTACGCCTTAGCGAGGAGATGCTCCAGAAGCTCGGCATCAAGGAGCATGAGGTGCGCCATCCGCTGCGCATCGTGGCAGACAGAAGGGCGCGCATACCGATGGAGAGCCTGCTGGTGCAGACGTGCAGGGAGATTCCTACCGTCGTGGCATACGCCGACGGTGCCGACGAGGAGAAGCTGCAGATGCTCCGCGATGCCGGAGTGGTGCTCTGGAACTGCAATACGCTGAAGGAACTTATCCAGAGGGCTGGCGCAGAGAAGATAGACTCCATACTGCTCGAAAGCGGCGGAACGCTCAGCGAGGCGCTGCTCGAAGAGAACCTCGTCGATGAGGTGATGGCGTTCGTCGCACCGAAGATTGTCGGCGGAAAGACTGCAAAGACGCCTGTCGAGGGCGAGGGCTGCACGCTGATGGCGGAGGCGATAGAACTAACCGACAAGCTCATAGAGCCGATAGGCGATGATGTGCTGATAAGCGGAATAGTAAAGCCTCACCCCAACCCTCTCCAGTAGAGAGGGAGCTTTGGATCAGGGAATGGCTCACTAAAATAATAAATCGACAGTTCGATAACCCGAAGAATAAAAATAAAACAACAGTGTTCACAGGAATAATAGAAGAGGTAGGACGTGTGAAGTCTCTGCAGCGCGGCACGAAGAGCGTAAGGCTTGAGGTTGATGCAGAGACGGTGATGGAGGGAACCCTCGTCGGCGACAGCATCGCCACGAACGGTGTCTGCCTTACCGTCACTACGCTTACGGGCAAGGGCTTTACGGCAGACGTGATGCCGGAGACCGTCAGCAGGACGTCGCTGGCACAGCTGAAGGCTGGCAGCGAGGTGAACCTTGAGAGGGCGCTGACGCTGCAGTCGAGGCTTGGTGGACACATCGTTTCCGGACATGTTGACGGAGCGGGAACCATAATAAACCGTACGCAGGATGACAATGCGGTGTGGCTGTGGATCAGCTGCGCGAAGCAGATCATGCGATACGTGATAGAGAAGGGCAGCATAACGATACAGGGCGTGAGCCTTACCGTGGCGAAGGTTACGGAGGGCAGCTTTGCCGTTTCGCTAATACCGCATACGCAGGGTGCCACGACACTGCATGCCGCAAAGGTCGGCGACGTGGTGAACCTTGAGAACGACGTGATAGCAAAGTACGTGGAGAAACTCATGGGCATGGAACCAGAGAAGGATGATGCCCGGAAGGTGTCGCTCTATCGTAACTTCATGGGCCCCCTCTAAATCTCCCCGAGGGGAGACTTCCCTTGATTACGTGGCATAGATAGAATAAAGAAAATAACATATAAAACCCTTTATACCCCTCAAAGGTAATTGGAAAAGCCTCCCCCTCGGGGAGGTTGGGAGGGGGCTTGAATGGAATTCAAATTCAATACAATAGAAGAGGCTCTTGAGGCTCTGAAAGCAGGCAAGTGCATCCTCGTCATCGACGATCCGGATCGTGAGAACGAGGGCGACCTCATCTGTGCGGCGCAGTTCGCTACGACGGAGAATGTGAACCTTATGGCATCGCTTGCCAAGGGACTCATCTGCATGCCTATGAGCAAGCAGCTCTGCGAGAAGCTTAACCTTCCGCAGATGGTGATGCACAACAGCGACAACCACCAGACAGCCTTCACCGTCAGCGTGGATCATATCTCTACGACGACGGGTATCAGTGCTGTGGAGCGTGGCATCACGGCGCGTGCCATTGCCGATCCTAACTCCAAGCCTATCGACTTCCGTCGCCCGGGACACATGTTCCCATTGCAGGCTCGCGAGGGTGGCGTGCTCGTAAGGACGGGACATACGGAGGCAACGGTTGACCTCTGCCGTCTCGCTGGTCTCACCGAGGCTGGTCTCTGCTGTGAGATAATGCGTGAGGACGGCACGATGATGCGTACCGCAGAGCTTAAGGAACTTGCAAAGGAGCATGACCTCGTGTGCATCACGGTGGCATCGCTCGTGGAGTATCGCCGCAGGACGGAGAAGCTTATTGAGCGTGTGACGGATGCCGAACTGCCAACGAAGTACGGCACATTCCGTGCGGTAGGTTATATAAATAAGGTGACGGGTGAACATCATGTGGCTCTCGTGAAGGGTGACGTGACGACTCCGGAGCCTGTGCTCTGCCGAGTACACTCAGAATGCCTCACCGGCGATGCCTTCGGAAGCCTCCGCTGCGATTGTGGCGAACAGCTTGCAGAGGCACTGAAGCGTATCGAAAAGAAGGGTAGGGGAGTACTGCTCTACCTTCGTCAGGAGGGCCGTGGCATAGGACTCATCAATAAGCTACGTGCGTATAACCTTCAGGATCAGGGCATGGACACCGTTGAGGCGAACATTGCCCTCGGCTTTGCGGCAGACCTCAGGGAGTATGGCACGGGTGCGAGCATCCTTGCTGACCTCGGCATCAAGGAACTGTTGCTTATGACGAACAATCCGCTGAAGATCTCCGGCATCGATGGCTTCGGACTCAAGGTGGTTGGTCGTGAGCCGATTGAGATGACATGCAATGAGAAGGATGAGTTCTACATGTACACCAAGTATGCAAAGATGGGACACCTGCTGCATGTGAAAGCACCAGCGAAAGCCCCCTCTAAATCTCCCCGAGGGGAGACTTCTTTAATTGCGGAAAAAGAATAGAAACAAATAATATAAAAACCGTTTACTCCTTGACGGAATTACTACGGTAATTGAAAAAGCCTCCCCTCGGGGGTTCCGTCCCTCGCGAAACGAGGGAACCGAAGGGAGTCTTTAAGTAGGGGGCTCTTATGAAGACAATAGAAGGACAGCTGACCGCTCAGGGTCAGAAGATAGGCATCGTTGCCTCACGTTTCAATGATTTCATCGTTTCTCACCTCATCAGCGGTGCGGAGGATACCTTCGTGCGCCATGGCGGCAACAGCGACGACCTCACTCTCGCTCTCGTGCCGGGTGCTTTCGAGATTCCTCTCACAGCACAGAAGATGGCAGATTCAGGAAAGTACGATGCAGTGGTTTGTCTCGGCGCAGTAATCCGTGGTGCCACACCGCACTTCGACATGGTTGCCAACGAGTCGGCTAAGGGCATAGCACAGGCAGCAATGAAGGCTGGCATCCCTGTTCTCAACGGCATCCTCACAACAGACAGCATCGAGCAGGCTGTAGAGCGCGCCGGCACAAAGGCAGGCAACAAGGGCGCCGATGCCATGATCTCTGCGATAGAGATGGTGAACCTCAATAAGCAACTGTGATTCATAATGCATAGTTCATAGTGCATAGTTCATATTTTAGCAAACCAATTCAACACAACCATAAATGAAAATAGGATTTGATAACGACAAATACATACGTATTCAGTCGGAGCATATCAAGGAGCGCATTGCAAAGTTTGAGGGCAAGCTGTACCTCGAACTTGGTGGCAAGCTCTTTGACGACCACCACGCAAGTCGTGTGCTGCCAGGATTCCAGCCGGACTCCAAGCTGCGCATGTTCAGTAAGATTGCTGACCAGATAGAGATCGTCATCGTCATCAGTGCAGAGGACATCGAGAAGAACAAGGTTCGTGCTGACCTCGGCATCACTTACGATGAGGACGTGCTGCGCCTCCGTCAGGAGTTCATGAACAGGGGCTTCTTCGTTGGCAGCGTTGTCATCACGCACTACAGCGGACAGCATACCGCTGATGAGTTCCGCAAGCGTCTGGAGCGTAACGGCATAAAGTCTTACGTACACTATCTTATTGATGGCTACCCACATAACGTGGCTCTCATAGCAAGCGATGGCGGTTTCGGAAAGAACGACTACGTGGAGACGGAGCGCCCACTCGTCATCGTCACTGCACCAGGTCCTGGCTCAGGCAAGATGGCGGTATGTCTCTCTCAGCTCTACAACGAGAACAAGCGCGGCGTGCGTGCCGGATATGCCAAGTTCGAGACGTTCCCGGTATGGAGTCTCCCACTGAAGCATCCTGTCAACATCGCTTACGAGGCAGCTACTGCCGACCTCAACGATGTCAACATGATTGACCCATTCCACCTTGAGGCATACAACAAGATTGCCATCAACTACAACCGCGATATCGAAATCTTCCCTGTCCTCAATGCTCTCTTCGAGGGCATCTATGGCGAGAACCCATACAAGTCGCCAACGGACATGGGTGTCAACATGGTAGGCTTCTCTATCTGCGACGACAACGTTTGTGCTGAGGCCTCAAAGGACGAGATAATCCGACGCTACTATGATGCTACGAACAAGTTTGCTAACGGTGCCAACAACGAGGGTGAGGTTAAGAAGATCCAGATGCTGTTCAATCAGGCGAAGATCTCTACCGATACCCGTAAGGTCACTGTTGCTGCTAAGGAGCGCAAGGAAGCTTCCGGCAAGCCAAGTGCTGCAATAGAGCTTGAGGACGGCACTATCATAACGTCAGAGTCAAGTCCACTGCTCGGTCCAAGTGCTGCGCTGATTCTCAATGCAACGAAGTATCTTGCTGGCATCGACCACAGCGTGAAGCTCATTCCGCAGAATATGATAGAGCCAATCCAGAAGACGAAGACGGAGTATCTCGGTGGCAACAATCCACGTCTGCATACCGACGAGGTGCTTGTGGCACTCTCCGTACTCAGCCAGGCAGACGAGAACTGCCGCAAGGCTCTTGAGCAGCTCCCACAGTTCCGTGGCTGTCAGGTGCACTCTACCGTTATGCTCTCAGAGGTTGACCGCAAGATCTTCAAGAAGCTCGGCGTAGGTCTCACCTGTGACCCAATAAAGAAGAAATAACTCCATATAATATAATAAGGTGGATGCTACCTATAATAGCGTCCACCTTTACTAAAATTCTCCGCAAGTTTTATAGTACAAACTCTAACCTCACAACCCCACAATGAACAAAATCAATCTATTAGTAGCCGGCATGCTATGTAGCATGTCATCCATGGCACAGCAGGTGCAGTTTTTTACACCACAGACGGTGCGTATCGTAAAGAACGTCAACGATAACACCAGTTCTATTCTGACGGACGCTTCATACGAGAAGAGCCTTGTCGTGACGGCAAAGCCCGACAGCAAGGTTAAGGTCAGCGTTACGAAGAAGGACGGTGCCACGATATATAAGTCTGCCGTGCTCACCGTTACCGTAAAGGACGGTTCCGTAACCTTTGCAGACAACAAGGGTAATGTGCTGATGACCGACGGCAAACCAACCTTCACAGCTATCACCGCAGGACCTGACAAGGGTGCTTATAAGGTAGGACAGACATTCTCTCTCGAAGCCGATGAGGAACTCTATGGCGTAGGTCTCTTGCAGAACGGCAAGATGAGCCAGCGTGGTGAGAACCGCCGCATGGTGCAGACAAACCTTGAGGATTTTGCACACTTCTACCAGAGCATCAAGGGTTACGGCATCTATTGGGACAACTACTCACCGACACGTCTCGTGACACCGGAGCAGGGAAAGGCTGGTAAGGTGACACTTGAGAGTGAGGTCGGCGACAAGGCTGACTACTACTTCCTATATGGCGCTGCATCTGCAAAGGCGCAGCCATCAGCCGACGGTGTCATAAAGGCAATGCGCCAGCTGTCGGGCAAGTCACCGATGCTGCCACTCTGGACCTACGGTTTCCATCAGAGTCGTGAACGCTATAAGACGCAGCAGGAACTCCTTGAGGTTGTCAGGAAGTACCGTGATATGAAGATTCCTTTCGACGGTATCATTCAGGACTGGCAGTACTGGGGCAGCAACTATACATGGAACGCCATGGACTTCCTCAATGAGGACTTCGGTAAGGCGCAGCAGATGATTGACGAGGTACACAAGAAGAATGCCCACATGAGTATCTCCATCTGGCAGAGCTTCGGTCCGGAGACGCTGCCTTTCAAGGAGTTGAAGCAGAAGAATATGCTCTTCTCCTTCGAGACATGGCCACAGAGCGGACTCAGCTTCTGGCCTCCACGCATGCAGTATCCTTCTGGCGTCCGCGTCTTCAACCCATACTCAGAGGAGGCACGCGACATCTATTGGAAGTACCTCAGCAACATGCACAAGATGGGCATCGACGCTTGGTGGATGGACTCCACAGACCCTGACCACCACAGCTATAAGGACTCCGACCTCGACGAGACATGCTTCTTCGGCAAGACGGGCACCACCAACAAGGTGTCATACCGTTCCGTACGCAATGCCTTCCCGCTCATGGGTGTCGGAGGTGTCTATGACCATCAGCGTGCCGTTGACTCAACGAAGCGCGTCTTCATTCTCACACGCTCATACTTCGCAGGACAGCAGCGCTACGGTGCCAACACATGGAGCGGCGATATAAGCAGCTCGTGGGACAGTTTCCGCAAGCAGATACCTATCTGCCTCAACTACACCCTCACTGCCAATCCGCAGGTGAACACCGATATCGGCGGCTTCTTCGCTGGCAGCTACAACAAGTCATGGGGCGATCAGACGGGAACGCAGAATCCGCAGTACCGTGAGCTCTATACACGCTGGATGCAGTTCGGTGCCTTCTGTCCTATGATGCGCTCACACGGTACGGAGGTCTATCGTGAACTCTACTACTACGGCAAGCCGGGCGAGCCAATCTACGATGCACTTGTCGGTGCCGTGAAGCTCCGCTACAAGTTCCTGCCTTATATATATAGCACCTCATGGCAGGTAAGCAAGAACGACGACTCCTTCATGCGTGCCCTCTTCATGGACTTCAAGGCCGACAAGAACACCTGGAACAACAACCGTCAGTACATGTTCGGCAGAAACATCCTCGTATGTCCGGTCGTAGATCCGCTCTACACACCAGAGGCAAAGGTGAAGACCGATGCCATGACCGGATGGGACAAGAAGACCAACACCGAGGTGAAGAACGGTTTTGTTGTGGCAGACTGGAATGCAGAGAAGACCTACGAGGTATATCTTCCTGCCGGTGCAAAGTGGTACGACTACTGGACCAACACCATCCTCGATGGCGGTCAGAAGCTAAACGCTGCTGCACCGATAGCGCACTCACCTCTTTATATCAAGGCTGGCACGATTCTCCCACAGGGACCTGACGTGCAGTTCGCCTCTGTGAAGGATTGGAAGACTCTCGATATCGTGGTATATCCAGGTGCTGACGCAGACTTCACACTCTATGAGGACGAAGGCGACAACTACAACTATGAGAAGGGCAAGTACTCTACCATCCAGATGCACTGGAACGACAAGTCAAAGACTCTTACCATCGGCAAGCGCAATGGCTCCTTCGACGGCATGCTGGCATCACGCACCTTCAACGTGAAGGTTATCGGCGGAACACAGAAGACCGTCAGCTACAACGGAAAGTCTGTCAGCGTGAAGTAGGGCATAGCTACTCCTTCACTTGGTGTCGCTACCGTTACGCGACGAGTGACACTCAGTCAGTGAGGAACATAGCTATTGTTATCATCCGCATATTTTACTCTATATAGTATTATATTTTTATACATTCCGCAAAATTTTCCTAAGAAAGTTTTGCGGAATGATTTTTTATTTGTAACTTTGCATCAGCAAACCCAGTCTGCCTACTCTAATGGGTGAAAGGGGGTGCAAACAACATATTGGTTGATGCTTGAGCATTAGTGTCTCGTGAAGACTCATCGCTGACAGCGCATCAAGAAAGGACGTTTACGTTCGTTTATCTTCTGTGTTTGAAAATCTGGTAAATTGGAAAATGCTATTAGAAGATGACGCAATCGGAACGTCCACGTGGGTTTATTATCCAAAGTTTCAACTACGGATATATTGTATAGATATGTCAATTGACTGCTATATATAATATAGTGTATTGTAGTTGTACTTCTGCATAATATCCAAAATGACGTGGGCAAACTGGTTGCTTATCCTTTATAGCATAGGTTTACCAGAGCCTTCAAACACAGGATAAGCAGGAGTACAGACTTCCCACGTCTTTTCTGTTTCTACTAATCAACTGACTTTTCTGCTGAATCCGGGGATGTCTATAGGTCTGATGGAGTAATAGCCCTTCTCTGTCAGTAGGACTACAACGACCCACAAAGGGCTGGGTCACATAAAAAACGATGAACAAAAAATCATTACTTATTGCAGTTTTTATGCTGTGTACAGTTTCTTTCTCTTTCGCGCAGAATGAGAATTACAGCAAAGTTCATGCTTCCTTCAACTTTGGAGGCACAGACATAGAGAGGACAGGATTGTTAAATCACCCTATTGTTAATGCCGTATTAAACCAATATGTTAGCGGCATAGACAAAATCAACACCATTGGTTTCAGTGCTGGATATACCTATGGTATAAATATAGATAAGTCTTTGCCTCTGTTTGTTGAGGTTGGTGGAGAGTTGAATTATGTAGGAGGAACTTCTACTATCTTTGTAACGCACCCTAAGTCTTTGTATTGTACCCATGCAAAATTGGGTATGATGAACATGCAGGTTCCTGTGAATGTAACATACAATATACCTGTAGTAGAAGGTTTGGACATCGCACCTTTTGCTGGTGTCGATTTTAAACTCAACTTAATGGGTAATATGAATGTTGAGGACGAAGGATGTAACCTCTTTGATGGTGATGATGTTTCAAGACTGTGCTATACCTATATTGGTAAAATCATTCCTGTGAAGAAAGATATTGATGCTACTGCAAATCGTTTCCAAATGGGATTGAATCTTGGTGTAAACTTTATCATTGCCAAGAAATACTCCATAGGATACCGCTTTATGACGGACATCACTAGATACTACAGTTTGAATGAAGAAGTGGGAATATTAAAGCAGTATTTCAAGAACAATGAAATATTAAAGCAGTATTTCAAGAACAATGAAATAGACTTTAATGCAGGTGTCAAGATTAAGCCTACAAACTACCATTACATTACTTTTGGATATATTT
>CAMADY010000062.1 GCA_945831805.1 uncultured Prevotellaceae bacterium | reverse complement strand
TTATTCTTATCGCAGGCACCGCCAAGCGCCTATAGGTCAACAAGCACGAAAAAAGTCACGTTCCTAATGCAGGAACGTTTCCTTATCCTCGTCTTGTCCTGACCTATTGAAAGTTTGGCGGTTTTGCAATAAGAGAACAACAGAGTCTAAGCTCTACGCCATTATGTCGCATATAAAACGACAAATGCAGGAAGTTTTCTATTACCTTACTGCTTAAATCGTTCTATTTATACATTTTCACAGTAAACGCAATATATCCACAAAAGTACTATCTGTAGTTAAATGCGGTCACTAATCGAGTGCAAAATTAAGAAAAAAATATCAATATAACAAAAAAATAATCATTTTTTTTGTTCTTATCTTGATTTTTTTCGTTTATTTGTTTGAATCTACGTAATTGTTATAGTACGAGCCTTAGGAAATCCTTTGGATTCACTATCTTTATAGATCCAAGAGGGAAGTCCTGCACGTTTCGGGTTATTATGACATCAGCATTGACTGCACTGGCAGAATAATACTGCATAGCATCCTCAAAGTCTTTATTGTCTGCTATCAAGGAATCATCTACGACCTGTTCATCTGACGGTGATACTCTCACCAATTTTCTTAGCAGACGCAAAATCTCTTTTACATCCTTGCCACCATAGCCCTTTCTTGCGATGAAAGAGATGTTTGCAAAAGAAATAGACGAAAGATAGAGAGAATGCTGACAGTTCAAGCAATATGCAACTACCATTTTTGCATCATCTACGAATTCTTCGCGCTCCAAGATGAGATCTAAAGCTATATTCGTATCAAGGAACACCCTCATTTGTATTTCTCCATTAAAGCATCCAACATAGGGTCGTTCTTTCTTTCTTCCTCTATTTTTTTTAGGGAGACGCTCCCACACAACGCTTCGAACTCACGAGGCATTACCAGAAGATCTACGGAATCCGTAGTGTTCTTTGAAACGAATTTCTGTATCCATAGCAAAGCATGCTTTGTCAACTCTTCTTGTAGTTGTTCGAGTTGCAAAGGACGGAAATTCTCTTTTACAGGTATGTCCAATGTTATGTTCATAAGGATATTTTCTATAGTTAGTCAGCAACGCTGGCGCACGGTGTGAAGCACTTTGCGAGTGCAAAGTTACGAAGATTTATTGAATCTTGCAAATTATTCCGTTAAAAAGCAACAAAAAAGCAGCATTCTGTTATGAGAATGCTGCAATATCACTGATTTTCGAAAACGATAACGCAAACGAAAACGATTAATTTGGGTCACTTACTTACTAGGGTGTCCAGTTTCTTATACTAAAAGTTTGTTAATGTTTGTTCGTTATTGTTTTTGTTTGCTGAAACCGAAGGCTGACTTAAAAATGGGGAGTCGCTTCGCTCCGCTCAGCCCTAAGGGACGCTTGCCAGAGCAAGAACAATAAGAAACAATACCGAACAATAAGAAACAAAAATATGTAATAAAATCTGAACAACAAACTGGACACCCTAATTACTTACTCGCAGATGAGGAGTGCTCCATTGACGGGGATGGTGGTGGTGTATGGCTTCTTGCCGACCTTGAGAGGCTTCAGTGAGCCGACGAGGTTGGTGTCGTCGCTGTAGAGGCTGACGGCAGTGCCCGGCTTGAACATGTCGAGGGGGATGGTGACCTTGAGAGGCTCCTTGGTGCCGTTGATGGCAGAGACGTACCACTTGCCTGCCTGACTCTTGCGGGCAAGGACGACGTACCTGCCAGGGTAGCCGGAGATGTAGCGTATGTCCTCCCACGTTGTTGGCACGGTCTTCATGAAGTCAACAGCCCACTGCGGTGCGTCGGTGAGATTGTTGGGTGCCATGGCGAAGTGCTGCACAGGGCTCTGGAAGAGTACTGCCGTTGCGAGTGCGAAGACGTCGGAGGTCTTGCGCTGCGTGCCACGGTTGTTGCCCTTGCTGTAGAACTTATTGAGCGTAGAGCCACCGAAGTCCATGGAACCCACGGCATTGCGGATGAACGGCATGAACGTTGCGTCCATCGCCTCGCGGTCGCACTCGTTCTGTCCGAAGCGGAGGTTCTCGGAGGCGCGTACTGCCTCGCTTGCAACGTAGCTTGGGAAGAGATATTCCCATCCGCGTGGCAGTGTGCAGCCATGGAAGATTACCTTTATATTGTGCTTGGCGGCATCGAGGAGAATGTCGCGGTAGAGCTCCATCGTCACCTGCTTGTCACCACCGAAGAAGTCAACCTTTATGCCTCGGATGCCGGTCTCCTCCAGCCACTGCATCTCCAGCTGACGTGCCATTGCAGTGCTGAGACAGTTCTTTGGAGTCTGCGGAGCATCGTTCCAGAGTCCGTTGGAGTTATACCAGAGGTAGAGGGCGACGCCCTTCTGCTTTCCGTACTTAGCGAGTTCCGCAATGCGCTCGCGTCCTATCTGGCGATCCCACTGCGCATCGATGAGGAGGCTCTCCCACCCCATGGCAGCCGCGAAGTCGATATACTGCTTCTGCGTGTCGTAGTTGCAGCTGGCATCGTCAGCAATGATCCACGACCATGCGCCACGACCGTAGCTCTCGCTCTGCTGCTTGCGGAATACATCGACAGACTCAGCACTATCGCCGTTAAAAGGAGCAGAGGTAGAGAGGACGTCCCATGTGATGGTTGTCTCTACGATGTCCTTGAGGTTGTCGGAGATGGTGATGGTGCGCCATGGCGTTGCACTTGGCAGTGCCATCTGTGCACCGGTAGAGCCGTAGCCGTTGTTCTCCTTCTCGGAAGGGAAGGAAACCTGATAGTTGCCTCCGGTCTTGTTCTCTATCTTACAGCCTGGATAGTTGCCGATGTTGCCCGTCTCAGAGACGAGGAGCCAGAGAGCCCCCTCCAAACCTCCCCGAGGGGAGGCTTCTTTAGATTTGTCTTTATTGTCCGAAGAGACTCCTCCCCTCGGGGAGGTTGGGAGGGGGCTCTTAAAGAGACATGGGAAGGTGTATCCTCTGCCCCATCCGTTCTTTCCCATCTCTGCATCAGCATCGTAGTGGGTCTCGTAAGATGGTGCGGTGCGTGCAAAGCCCGTCATCTCACCCATCTGCGGACATAGGAAGGTAGTAGTGCCATCGGGCATAGAGAAGGTTGTTGCCTCGCTGTTTACGACAACGCACATGGCATCCTTCTTTGACTGAAGGAGTCGGTAGTTGAAGGCGATGTTGTTGTTGCTGACAGAGAAGGTAGCCTCCAGCACGTCCTTACCGTTCTGTGCGAAGGTGTAGGTCTGCAGGTTTGCCTCATAGTGGTTCTGCTTCTTCTTTATATTATATAAGGTGTAGTCGGTCTTCACCTGAGCCACGTCAGAAGTCTTGCTGAGGGTGAGGTTCTTCGTGAAGTCGCCGATGTTGGTGTTCAGGCCGAGTGCGGCAGGCTTCAGGCACTCGCTGCCCTTATATGTTACGGAGTATGTAGGCACGCCGCCGTCGCACTTTACGTTGACGGTGAGGTTGCCGTCAGGGGAGGAGACCCCTCCCGACCTCCCCGTCAAAGGGGAGGAGTGGTCTGCCCTACCCTCTTGTGTAAAGAATGAAAGGGCGAGAAAAAGTAATGTAAATAAGAGTTTTATGTTCATTGTCTTTTGGATTTATCTGTGAGTATGGCAGAAAGAAGCGCCTTCTGCAACATAGCAAAAAGATGATACCTTTCCATATATAACGCAGAAGGTTACTTTTTATTGTAGTACGCTTTCTGCTGCTCTATCGTCATCGGCTTCTTGTGCTTGAGGAGGCGGAGCATCACGTCGGCATAGCGTGTGCCGAGGATGCGATAGCCCTCAGCAGTGAAATGCAGCTTGTCAGGACGACCGGGGCATCCGAGCGAGAGAACCGGATAGGCAGTAGGTATTGTCTCGTTGATGCGGTCGATGATGGCGTTGTGGTGGAAGCAGCATCCGCCATCCTCCTGTGTCATGAGCTCTCCTACAAGGAGCGGACAGTCCTCTGCCTTGAGGTTGAGCTCCTTCAGCATGCGCTCATAGACGAGCTTCACGCGCTGCGGCCAGTCCTGCTGATTGTTGTCGGTGCAGCCCTGATGGAGGAGTATGCCCTTGATGACACCTACCTTCTGCGCACGCTTTGCACACTCCATGAGTCGGCGCATCGGCTCATTGTCATAGTCCTTGCAGAAGTTCTTGAACCAATCAGCCTGCTTGGAGATATAGTCGGCGGTCTTGTCCTCATCGTAGAGGTTGATGCTGGCACCGCCCACGGCAACGTTGATGACGCCTACCTTAATCTTCTTAGGGAGCCTTGCCACGAGCGTGCGACCGAAATAGTCGGCAGGGGTGAGTCCTGTCCACGCACGGCAGAGTGGCGGCACGGCAGCATACCACTCATACTTCTTGCGTCCGGTGTTGTTCATATCGACCGCCGCCATCATACGGAAGCGCGGGTCGAGGTTCTGACGGTCCACGGTTTCTATCTTGGCATTGCCCTCCATGTTCGACTGTCCGAAGCATAGGTAGATGTGGAAGTTAGGGTCAAACTCCGTTGGCTGCTCCGGTAATATGCCCGCCTGCTTGTCGCCGTCGCTATAGTCAAGGGCGGTGTTCTGCTCATAGAACTTGGAGACGTTCTGGGCTGAGAGAGGTAAAAGGACACTGTTTAAAGATAATAGGAAACAGGTAAAAGGTAATAGGAGAATAGCCTTTTTATTCATTGTCTTTTGGATTTATCTGTGAGTATGGCAGAAGGAAGCATCTTCTGCAACATAGCCAAAGGTGACATGTTCATTAACCTTACATTAGAACTAATTGATGAGGAAGATTTTCTTTGCGCCCTTGTAGGTTGCTGTTACCTGTGAACGTCCGTTGGCAATCTTGCCTACCTCTATCTTAACCTCCGGGTTTGAAGAGGTAGCCTTGATGACAGACTTGTCGGTCATCTTTGCGTATGCCTGATAGTGGTCGAGCGCAGTATAGCCGTTCTCGTTTGTCACGAAGATAGGCTGCTCCGGCATAACGACCTTCACGCCGTCAACAGTGATGTTGAGGGTTGGCACTACAGGGGCTACGCATGGCTTGCCAGCCTTCGCGAAACCGAGTCCGTGGATGTCAACGAGTCCCTGTGGACGCTCGTTAGCCTGCTGACGCTGACCGCCGAAGCGCGGACGCTCCGGCTCCTTGAAGTCCGGTCCATCGACAACGAGGTAGATGCCGTGCTTGCCGGTGAGTCCTTCAACAGCAGGAACCTTTGCAACGCACTCGTACTTCTCGCCCTTCTTGACGGATGCAGGAACTTCGAGTACGGCAATCTCCTTGCCGTTCCATGTATTGTTGGCGTAAGGGCCATCGAGCATCACGCGAATCTTGCAACCCTGACCACCGCTTGTCACGAAGACGTGAATCTCAGTGTCGTCACCCTTCTTTGTTCCAGCGAAAGCCTTGATGCCCTTGGTGTCCTGAGCGAGACCTCCGAAGCCGAAATACTTGAAGCCGATGATGGCACCCTTGCGGAGACCTGCCACGTCCATATTGTTGTTCCAGATGTCGAACTGATCCTGCATGCAGTTATGCTCAGAGACATAGCATGCGATGCCGGCAGAGTAGTAGTTGTATGGGTCGAGACCGAAGATAGCGAAGCCTTCGGATGTGACCTCCGCTCCGGTATAGTGGTCACCGTTGGATGCCTTGGCAGTCCACTTCTGATCCTTTGCGTATGGGTCGTAGCCGGTGATGCGTACGGTACCACCCTGTGCCACAGGCTTCTTGTCCCACTCTATCTTAACCGGAGCAACCATTGCCTGGCGCATGTTTCCGAAGCTGCGTGGCGGACGGTGATAGAAGACATACCACTGACCGTTGATCTCCTGAAGAGAGCCGTGGGTGTTGTGTCCCCAGTTCTTTGTGTCGAGCTTCGAGCCATCCTCATTGAGCACTACGCCACGGGAGTCAACGAGAACGCCACCGGAACGCCATGGTCCGAGCGGGCTGTCGCCAAAGGCATAGCGGAGAGCGGAGTTGGAAGAGCCGAGACCATAGTCAGGACCACTGTAGCCAGAGAATACCATGACGTATTTGTTGCCTACCTGACGGATTGACGATGCCTCGAAGAAGTTGAAGTCGCCAGGGTTCTGCCCTTTGTAGAGTGCAGGATACTCCGTTCCCTTCGGATCGCGAACCTCACCGTAGCGTGAGCTGGCAGGGATGAAGTAGTCGTGAATCTGAGTGCCTGGACGTACTGCCCACATATTGTCCTGATCAAGCTCAAAGGCGGTAGAGTGCTGGAAGCCATAGAAGACGTATGCACGATAGCCCTTCTGGAAGTCCTTGTCCTTCTTGTTCGTGACAGGCTCAACGAAGACTGACGGGTCGAAGTCTATAAGGCTGCCTTCAACGCATGCACTGCCGTCAGCATTGAGGTTGACAGGAGTGAAAGGACCGTTAGGACGGTCACCCTTGCAGACCATTGCGACACGGCGCCATCCGCGTGAATGTGGATAGAGCCAGTAGGTCTTCTTGCCCGTTGTCTTGTCAACGGTCTCTACGAGGTCCGGCGCATACATGGTGTCCCACTTGCCGCCGGTGTACCACGTGAAGATAGGGCCTTCGTCCTTCCACTGCGAGAGATCCTCGACAGGTGCAGACCACATGTGGACGTCGTTACCGCAGTACTTGGTGTAGTGAGAGTCATGGGAGCCTATGATATATGCACGCTTCTTTCCCGGATTGTCCGGATCGTCGAAGACGCGTGGCTCACCGTCTGGAAGATGCTCCCATAGAGGGAGATATGGGTTCTGCGCGCTCGCTGTCATTGCAAGAGCAGCAAGGCAGGTTGTCAGAAACTTTTTCATTGTTATATGTTTAATGGTTAGTGAATAATTCTTTCTGGAATAATACGGAATATGAAAGTTTAATATCTGATCTTTATTCCGTTCTTAATATAAATCTGTCCCTTACGCATTGCACTGACACGCTGTCCGGCAACATTGAACATAGGAGCCGTTACGTCAGACTGCTCAACAGAGTGAAGGATGTCAACACCGGTCTCTTCCTTTGAGTAGTCACTTTTGTTGGTGAGATAGATGTCCTTGATGTTAAGCTGCTGACCGCCCGGATTCCAGAAACCGAGGATGTAGATGTGGCTGCGACTTACCGTTGCGCCGTTTGAGTTCTTCATCGTTGAAAGATCTACGATAGAGCGAACAGAGCCCTTTGCAACATCCTTGGAATATGGCTGTCCCCAATAGTTGTCAGCATCGAAGAGACGGATGTCCCAATCTGCCGTTGTAGGTTTTGTGCCATACACCACAACGAGGTATCTTGACTTTGAGAGGTCGAGACCACCAGAGAACTTCCATCCTCCAAAGCCATACTGCCCGGTAGTGATGGTGCGAGTGCCGTCAGGCTGCTTGATGCATGTGCCCTTCTCCCAGATGTTTGGATTGAAGACAGACGATGTGCCAGGGAAGAAGAAGAGGGCGTCTGCCAAGATATCCTCGAACTTCCAGTCAGGGTCTGCATACTCCTGGAACCAACGGTAGCACTGACGTGGACAAGCCTCGGGGTCTGTCCAGAATGTGTTGCCGTCAGGTGCGCTGTCGTCATAGAGTGCCAGTTTGTCCGGGTCGGTGAACAGCATCCAGCTGACATTTCCCGTCTTGTCCATGATGTAACGGAAGTTTGCACCGAAGCCGACACCTCCGAGTACACCTGTTGATGCCTTACCCCATGAGTTGTGATACTTCTCAGGAGCCCAGTCCATCTCTGTTATGAGGATAGGATGCTCTGCTGCTACGCCATCGATGCTTGCGCTCCATCCAGCCTGGAAGTCTGCGTAGGTGTTACCCTTCGTCACGACACCCTGCTCCACTGAACCTCCCTCTGCCTCAGAGTCTGAGCCATACCAGCCCGGATAGCAGTGAACGGCAAAGCCGTAGTTGTCGTCCTTGATAGGATAGGTCACGAAGCCCTGATAGTTCTGCTGCCAGCAGAGTCCCGGTATCCACAGTATTCCCCTGAAACCAGTAGCGCGGATAGCGTCAACAATAGCCTGGAAGTATTCTGTGTGGTACTTGTATGAGTTGTAAGACCAGCCATTGGTGTATTGGCTGCCATCCCACATGTTCACCGGCTCGTTGGCAAGCTCGAACATGATGTAAGGGTTGTTCTGCACCTTTGTCTGACTTGCCACCCATGTCCATACCTTTATGAGGTACTGCTGATACTCGTCACCAGGCTTAAGGTTCTGTGGACATACGCCAGGTGGGCGCATCACGACATAGTGCTGGTGGATATTGATGGCATACTCCGCCATAGGTAGGAAGAGATTATTGAAGTATGTCTTGAAGCGTTCGAAGCTGAATGCGCTGATGTCAGACTCTCCGCCACCCTGCGTCTGTTGCTTGTTAGGGTCATTGCTCCAATGTGGATCCATGTGCAGACGCAACCAGTTGGTCTTCCAACCCTTGTTGTACATTCCCGTCAACTGCCTCATGCTCCATGTCTTACATGCAGCATAGTCGTACTGCGCACCCCAGTTGATGGAGCCATCACTGTTCTTACACCATCCGTAGCCATTAAAATAAGGATTGTAGGTCTGTCCCATGCCGTGCATGTTGACGATACTGTCGTTGCCGTTCCTGTCCTTCGCCATGAGATAGCGTCCCTTGATGAAGAGTTCCGGCAATGGGTTTGGGGTGGTAGAGGTCTTCATGCCGTACTGACCTCTCCACGCATTACCCTCTGCCAGGCATATCACCTGACAGAGAGCAACGAGCATTGATATCTTGAAAAAACGTTTCATCTTTCCTTTTCTTTATGATAGACAAACAAAGAGGATTACCTGGAAATTATGATAGACAAATAAAGAGGATTACCTGATAAATACCTTCTTGACAATATTTCCGTTTACGCGGATGATATTGATACCCTTCTGGAGGTGAGGAAGAACCTTTCCGTCAACACCTACTATCTCTGTCACTGCTGCCTTGTCAGCATCAACGAAGAGGGCGTCAACGCCTGAAGGATCTTCAGTCATCTTCAGCTGGCAATGGAGGAGAAGGAACTCAGAGAAGCCAGTGCCGTTGTTCTTGAAGGTTATGACGTAGTTAGCTTCCTTCGTAACCTCAAACTCCAGTTTGCGGACAGGTGTTGCAGAGAGGTCTGCTGCGCCATTGCCATTGGCATTTGGTGTGCATGTAGAGTATGAAGCCTCCTGTGCTAGAACTGTTCCTGAGGTTGTTGTTATCTGAGCCTTGCACTGAGGAGTACCCTTCCATGCTGCCATAGCGTATGTCAGTTCGTACTTGCCAGGTCTGAGGTTCAGACGGTAGTTGTCCTGCATACCGTAGTCACACTTGTTGATCTTCCAATAGAGTCCCTTGTTGTATGTGCCAACGAATCCAGAGAAGGTACGTGAGCCTGAGCCGTATGAGCTAGGATACTGATGGATGTCTGTGCCTTCAGCATTCTCGAAGCAGCGCCATCCCTCTGGAATGTTACCAGAAACGACTGGTATGAAGTCGAGTTTGTAGGCTATGGTATTGTCCTTGAAGATAGGCTCAAGTGTCACGATGTCATCAGGCATTGTAAGGCTGAATGTGCCGTCGCCGTTCTCCTTTATAGAGAAATTGCCGTTTGCATTGCCATCACCATGGATGATATTGAAACCTACGAAGCTGTGTCCTGCCTGTGGGTTAGGAGTAAGCGTGACAAGCGTTCCTTCTTCTGCCGCAGTGTAGTCAGCCACGACGGAGCCGCCTTCTGCCTCCTTGATGTTGATGTCAAACTTCTCCACCTCTTCATCAGCCGGACGCATGATAACCTGATCAAGCATCATGTCAATACCCTTCGAGTTGAGGATATAGATATCGTTAGAACCGGCATTGAGCGTTAGTTCCACAGTACCCTTGCGCCATTCGTTTCTCTCTGTCTTCTCAACAGTGAAGCTCTTTGCCGCAGTGTTGTTGGCACGTACATAGAGGAGGTCCGACTTCGATGTGTTGTTGTTGTAACGTACTGAAACGACATAGGTTCCAGCCTTGTTGACCTTGAATGTGCGATGGAGTGCAGACTTGGTGTCTGTACCCATGAGTACGAAACCGTTGCCCGACTGTCCGCGAACCCACTTGTAACCAGAGTAGAAAGGTGTCTGCTCAACGCCCTTCACGCTTCGTGTGTCCATATCCTCTGCCTCGATGATGAGCGTACCGTAATATGGTTCCGGCTGCTTTGGAAGCTCGAGTCTTTCGTTTGGCACATAGTCCGTAGCTCTGCCTGTAGCAGCACCAGCGCAGTTGATTGTTACGTCAAGAGGTCCGTCGTGTTCAATGGAGAGAGTGTATTTCTTTGTTGCCTCATCCCATACCTCCACAGGAGTGTTCATCAGACACTGCGAACGCTTGGTAGCTGTGTATGTAGGCTTTGCAGTAGCACCATTAACGACGATGATGTCCTGCTTTCTTGTCGTTGTATCGTTACGGAAGTTGTTCAGATAGAAGTCGATATGGTCGGCATACTCCTTGACGAGAGCACTGCTGAGAGTGTTCCATGAAAGATCAAGGCTCTCGCAGGTGTTATACTGAAGAGGGATGTTTGCCTCAGCAGTCTTCTTTGTATTCATATATGAATGAGGATAGTATGTGACGAGCTGGTTTCTGTAGCGTGAAACGAAGAGGTCACCGGTACTTACCTCAGGATACTGCGCATTGAAGGCATTCACCTTTGCAGCCTGTGTAGGCCATGAGGTCTTGTAGGTTGTCTTAGCAATCTTCACTGGGATGTTCTTTGAGAACTCTGTCAGTGTAGGAGTGATAGGAATAGTGCCATAGCGTCCGGTCTTCTTCAGATAGAGGTAGTTGTCCATGAACTGACCATTGTTTCTGTTGAAACGGTCGGTCTGCTTGTAGAGTCCATCATAGAGATCGCCCCATGATGCGTACATCTCCTCATTGTTGCCAGACTTCATATTGTTCACGACGATGATCTTCGTCTTCTCCATCACCTCCTGCTGTGTTGGGATGTACATCGTACCGTCAATGATCTTGCCGAACATATCCAGCCATGCATTGCGCATGCCAGGGAACGTAGTCCAACGACGACAGCTGAAGTTTGTGTTGAGGAACTGCTTTGTCTCGTTGCTCTGGTTCTGGAAGCACTCCGTCCAGATAAGCTCCGGACCATCCCAAACAGCACCACCGTTCTGACAGGTCTGCTCCATCACGGTACCGATACCTGCAGCAACAGGATACTTCATAGCGTCACGCTGTGCCTTGTATGCAGAATTGATGCTACCATCAGAGTCGTGAGGGAAGAGGTCATCGAGGGCTCCGTTCCATCCGCAGTTGTCATAGCGCACACCATAGTTCTTCGTGAGACCTGCTACGAAAGGACCGAAGCATACACTCTCGTTATTGTAGAAACAAGAGGAAGTGGTGTATTTGTAGAGCCACAGTATAGCCTCCGGATAATCCTTTGATGCCTGCATGAGGTCTGCGTTGCGCTTTAGCATACCTACAGGATTAAGGTGGTGCGACCAGATGTTACCGCAGAAACTGATGGTGAGGAAACCACCGTACTTGTGGTGCATAGGCACGAGCTTTGCGAAGAGTGCAATACGGTCAACCTCGGAACTAGAATACTTGTCGCCCGGATCACCGAAGCCCCAGAACTGCTCCGCATAGTTCCAACCAAGGAAGTTAGGGTACTTCTTGAAGAAATACTCGAAAGTCTCAAGGTCGTTCTCGTGGATGTGTGTGTGACCACCTGATGCTGGCTGCAGTGTGAACCACATGTTGTTCATCTGACATACCGTAGCCCAAGACTTGTAAGTACGGATAGCATTCTGTGGACGCTGATGAAGGTCCAGATCCTTGTCGTAGCCGCATGAGAGCGAGAGGTTCATAACTACATACGGTTTGATGTCTGCCGGTATGAGGTCGATGATCTTCTGTGGATCAGCCTGATTCCATACATCTACGTGTACCAGCCACATAGGGTGCTGACTGTCAACAGGACGACGCTGCTGCGCGTTGGCTGTTGTTGTAAAGATGGCAAGCAACAGCGCCACTGCCATCATTAAATCTTTTAACTTGTTCATGTTTATATTTCCTTTTTTTTATTCTACTTCCTAAGACTCTCTTCGCCGAAGAGGAACTGCTTTTTGTAACCTCCGAAATCTATGATGATTTTCTCAAGTACGATGCCTGGATCGTTTGGTACAAAGGTGAGCGTGTGTGTGCCGTCCGTTGATGAACCGAGAGGCAGCTGCACGGTCTTCTCGATTACACGGCGTGCAATGGTTGGGTAGTACTTGTCATAGATATTCTCCGGTGCCTCGTTCATGTCGCTGTTGAAGTTGACGATCTCAGCCTGTCCACCGTCAAGGCTTACAGAGTATGTCATGCCACCCTTGTTGAGGTAGTCGAGTGTTGACTTCGTGATGATGTGTACGGTAGGACGAACAATCTCCCTTGTCTTCTGGTCGAACATGAACTTATAAGTGAGTGAAGCACCTTTCACGTCTGCCGTTACAGGAAGCAGTGTCATTCCTGAGAGAGTGCGTCCCATGCCTGGTATTACAGTCCATGTAGCGCAATCGCCATTCTGCATCTTCACCTTTCCATTTTCAATCTGGAAGGCGTGTTCTGCCTCCATTGCGATGTAGCCCTTACCGTCAGCATCGAAGATGTTCTGTACGTTGTCTGTACGATAGAGTTTTGGAAGCATATCTGCCTTGAAGTTATCGTTCCATGATGTGTAACCGATATGCTTCTGTATCATCATGCCATCCCACTTTCCGCCAGCGATGTCCTTATTGTACTGGCGCATGAGTTCTGCATCACGCTTGAAGAACTTCTCGCACTGGTCTGCCCAACAGTTCATCTTTGCGTCACCCTTCTTGTGTAGGGCATTGTTCATTGCCTGAGCATAGTACATCTGGTGGAGGTTAGCCATCAGCTGCACAGGGAAGAGAATAGCCTGGAAGAAGGCATCTTTCTGCTCTGGCTGTAGTGTTGCGTACATACGGAGAGCGTCAATCTCAAGTGTCTGATACTCGCTGACAACCTTCTCCCACTCACCTGCTTCGAGGCTGTATGTACGAGCATCGAGCATCTCAGGAGTGCAACGACCGTTCATCTTGCAGACACGGTTCAGGAGGTCAGCAGCCTCGGCAGCCTTCTCTTCGCCAACGAAGGTAGCGCAGAAGTCCTTTGTATGTTCCAGGATTGAGATCTTTCCATTCTCCGATTTCCACTTTCCACTTGTACCTTCCCAAGCCTGGTCCATAAACTGCTGGATAGGGTACTCCATTGGCTTCAGGTCACCAACATTGAGAATCCAGAGCTTTTGTATTCCGTTCTCGTATGCCAGCGAGAGTTGTTCCCACATATTCTGTATAGGAGTGACGTTGATGGTCTTTGAGTTACGTGGTGCGCCTACATAGTCAACGTGGTAGTAGAGTCCCCATCCGCCTTTGTGCTTGCGCTCCTTCATGTTTGGAACTCGGCGAACGTCGCCCCAGTTGTCATCGCAGAGCAGCATGATGACATCGTCAGGCACACGCATGCCGTCGTCATAATAGTCCTGCACCTCCTTATAGAGAGCCCACACCTGCGGAACATCCTTCGCCGCCTTGCCACGAGCCTTGCTGATGAGCTTGCGCTGGTTTGCCACGATGTCCTCAAGAAGCTTCACGTTACGGTCTTCGCTCATTGCCTCGTCGCCATCACCACGCATACCGATGGTGATAATATCCTCTGTATTCTTGTTTCGCTCAACGCCCTTATACCAGAAGCGGTCGAGCTGAGCCTTGTTCGTCTGGTAGTTCCATTTCCGGTTACCGGCAGGAAGCTCCTTGTCAGTGCCACGGAATCTGTGCCACTCCTGCTGTGGACGACACATTGGCTCGTGGTGGGATGTTCCCATCATGATGCCCATCTCGTCAGCAGTCTTTGAGTTCAGTGGGTCGTCATCATAGAAAGCCCACATCCACATTGCAGGCCACATGTAGTTACCCTTCAGTCGAAGCAGAAGCTCGAAGACCTTCTCATAGAACTCATGACCGCCATAGTTCGTCTTAAACGTATTCTTGATCCATGTAGAGAGACATGGAGCCTCGTCGTTGAGGAAGATGCCACGATAGCGGACAGCTGGTTCGCCATCAGTGAAGACACCGTTCTTGATGTAAATCTTCTCCTGTGCCTTCACCGGAACATCCATCCAGTAGTACCATGGAGAGACGCCCATCTGGCGTGAGAGCTCATAGATACCATACACCGTACCTCTGCGGTCGGAACCTGCTATGACAGCAGCCCCAGCCCTGACCTCCCGAGGGAGGATGTTCTTTAATGTTGCAGACTTGTTTATTATCTCATCAGTGAGAGTTATGAAGAGATACTTCTCCACCTTGCCCTTCAGCTGTTTTGCATCAACAACGCCTTCCTTAACGAGTTGGTCAATGATGGCGCTGGTGCCGATAGTACCGGCGATGATGCGTGCGTTGTCAGCGGACGATGCCACACTTACATTCGCACCACAGACCTTCTGGAAGTCTGCCGCAAGATTCTTTGCAGCACGCTTTACGGCGATGTTGTCATTATCGCTGACACAGATGTTGAAAGATTCCTTTTGCTTACAGAGCAACATGTCTCCATTAGCAAACGACACGAACTGATCTGCAGCAGTAGCAGTAACGAGAGAGAGCAGCCACAAGGCTACGAGAGATAGTAAATGCTTAGGCATATCGTTTAATATTGTTTGGTTTGTATTTTCAATTCTTCTGCAAAGTTAGTCATATTATACAATATATACCTTACAATATATATCATTAACTTTCGTAAATGTAACATGCGTAACGGTTTTTAGGCAAATCGTTACAGAGAGGAAAATAGCCACGCCCTCAACCCTTGCCACATACAAAGAATAATCCCCGACTGACACATCTGATGTCAACCGGGGAAATTGTTTATCGGTCATAGGGAACGAGTCCCTAATCCTTACATTTCAAAAAGGTTTACTTCACCTCCTGAGCAGCAGCGTTGTACTTCTTGTTGCCCTTAGCGATAACGAGACCCTTCTTGGTCATGAACTTCTGAGCCTTTACAGAAGCCTCGTCAGCGTTAGCCTCCTTTACACCTGTAGTAGTCATTACGAAATCCTCAGGTCTAATAACCTCTGTAGAGCTAACCAAGAGCTTCT
>CAMADY010000061.1 GCA_945831805.1 uncultured Prevotellaceae bacterium | reverse complement strand
CCAATGCTGTTAGATGAAGGAATGTCGGCATTACCGCTGTATTATTTAGGTAAAATGCTTTATCCATCAATAAAAGATGTGATAAACAATAAATTACTTATCTTATTAGGAGCAATCGCATTTGCATCAGTATTATCACCTTTATATCCTTACGTTTTAGTTCCAATGAGAGCAGAGGGAATGCTTCTTTGGTATCCACTAATGCTTGTTATTGCAACAATGTCATTCTTTTTCTTTTTGTTCATCTCAAACTTATTAAGGAGTAGTAAATGGCTTTCTCTATATGGTCAGCATACATTCGGAATACTTTTGACGCATTGTATGTTCCTTCATACTTTTGCTGTTATTTTCAATAGGACATTAGGTAAAGGTTCTCCTATTTGGATTTTTGCGTTTACGCTAGCTTACATCTTTACTTGTTGGGCTTCCTTTAAAATTTCGTTGTTGTGCGAGAAGTTCATTCCTTTTTTAATAGGAAAAAAGAAGTAGGCATCTCATTTACAGTCATAAGGAATGCTGGCTACCAATGTCTGATGCTTCTGACATCAAACTCTATCTTCATAAGGCTTGCCATCAAAGTGACACTGAATCCTATCTGATCATAAAAAAGTGACAAAGTGTCAACGTTAGCTATAAGTATGTTGATTATCAAGGGTATAAATGTTGACACTTCGGCTTGAGAAGTGACATAAAGTGTCAACGAAGTGTCAACATTTATACCCTTGATAATCGGTAAGTGATGTTTTTCGACCTGAAAAAACTATAACACTTCCGCACATAAAACATTTTCGCAGCTACACTGATACTCTTCCGTCAATGTGGCTGCGATAGTTTTTTGTTTGGTAATGTTGATAATAGATTATGGGATTACACTATTGCTTCAATCAAAGTGCGACCATTCAGCTCTACAGGCGGTAGCAAGCCTGATTGCTTGTTTTTATTAAAGCAGAAACTGAGGAGGTAGCCTTCTTTCAGGTCGAAGTATTCGAGATAGCGGCAGAGCTGTTCCTCGCCACGTTCGTTGTATGCGTTGCCTCGCCAAATCTTGAGCTCGATGACATACTGCTTGCCGAGGTAGTCGATGACCACATCCATACGGTCGTGGTCACGTGTCTGTTCTTCGATGTGATAGCTTCCTATGCCGTTGATTACAGGGCGCAGGTAGGTCAGGAACACCTTGCGAGCATCGTTCTCTATGAACTCGTTGTCATGATCCATCTTGTAGGTCTTGTTCATGTGAACGACGAAGCGCTCGAAGAGGAGAGGAATGTCGAGAATGCCGTCATGGATAAACTGGTTCTTGTCGGTCATGCCCTGTATGAAGTCTGTCGAATTCTTGTCCTGTGAGATAAAGTATTCGTAGAACCAGATCTCAAACATACGGCATGAAACGGCAAATGCACCATCCTGCTGCTTTACGAAGTTGAACATCAGGGCAAGGTTGGTCGCCTTGTCGTAATAGTTGAACGAATAGCGATAGCCATTGAAAAGAACCCCCTTAATGGTGCGTTCCAGCTCTGGATATTCGTCCAGTTTCTTGGCAATATCATCAAAGAGAGTACTTCCTTCGGTCAGTATCTTGTTCACAGCTTTCAGCACACCGTCCTTGTCCCACGTCCACTGCTGTGAATCAATAATCTGGCAGATGCGGCTGACGAGATATGGATATCCGGAAGTGTAATCGCGAATCATCTGAGCTACGAAAACTTCATCAAAAGTCAGGTTGTGGTCTGCCTTGTATTCAGCGAGCATGTCAGCAATACCCTTTGCTGAAAGACTCATATCGACATCGAATGGAACTGCGATATTCCATGGCGAGTTGTACTGATGATCATTTTCCGAGCGCATTTTCAGTTTTAGGTTCTTTACGTCATAGACTCCGGCGAGGATGATGGATTGGAAGGTGGGATGAGCATCACGTTTCAGATACATGTTTCTCAGTCCACCCAAGAATTTAATAAATCCCTGATTGTTACCTGCTTGGTCAACCTCGTCAATCAGCACAACTATAGGTTTTGACGATATGGTGCACATTTCTTCTACAACCTCTGAGAAATCTACGTCTTCTATAGCATTTAAACCTGGAGGACAAACAGATTTCAAATAATCATATATTTGTCCTTCTACGATACGAGACTCACGCTTTATACGCTTTAGAAAATTGGCATTAGAAGTAGCTGCAGTTTCAAATGAACTGTCATCTGCTCCTTCAAAACTGATACTAAAAACGCAATACTCGTCCGAAAGACGATTACTTATCGCCTCCAGTGTGGTGGTCTTACCATACTGTCTGCCTCGGTTGATACAGAAATAGTCACCCTTGGCAACCATCTTGCGAATGATTTCCAAGCGCTCGGTGATGTCCACCATATAGTGTTCGTTCGGGCGACAAGTGCCCGCTGTATTGAATGTTCTCATACTTGCATTGGCAAAAAGTGCATCGCCCGGCACTTGTGCTTTAATAGCGATGCGGAGAAAGAATTTTTGCTTTGCAAATTTATGAAAAAAATCTCAAATATGAGCAAAAACATCTTCGAAATGAGCGTTTTTTATAAAACTTTATAACTTATGTTATATAAAACTGATATTTTTGCGTGTATTTCGACATTTTATTGCAATCACATTCATGTTATGGGAATTCAAAAGTAAGGAAAATGTTGTTTTTCGTGACATTGTGATTTCTGGAGGCGGCGAAATACTGGCGTGGAAACAATGAAGCGGAAAATGGGGCGGCTGTGCGTGAATGTAGCGAAAAAAGTAGAAGGCTGATAATCAGTGGGTTGTGAGAGATGAGGTTTCGGGAAGGGTGTTTTTATGCCGAAAAAGGTGGTTTCGGGGGGTGTAAAAGCTATCTAATCACGATGTGAAAGCATAGCTTTTGCAGTGTGAAAGCATAGTGATTAGGGTGTGAAAGCATAGCTTTTACAAAAAGAAGGGTAAAAAACTTAAAATAACGGGGTGAGAATGCGAGAAAGAGTGATTGTGTTTCTCTAGAATGATACAAAAAGACGACGGTTTTCGTAACGCAAAGTGTCACGAAAACCGTCGTTTTTTTTGCAAAGTGTCAAAAGGGGGTTATGCCCTTCGAAGCACCTTTCTGTTGACTATAAGCAGGTGGTTATAGAGTGCGAAAGTGCCTTTTGTCACTTAAAAGCGTATGGTTACTGCGCACGAAACTTCTTTCCGTTGCCGATGTAGATGCTGCCGGACTTCATGGTGTCGGCAATTCGGCCGTTGATGTCGTAGATTCGAGAGCTTTCTTCAGACGGTCTCGCTGCGTTGCGAGGTTGATGCGTATGTAGTTGTTGCCTGCCTTGTCGCCATACATCGAGCCGGCATTGACATAAACGCCGCAGTCATAGAGCAGATGAGCAGTCAGTTCGTCGCCCGTCTTGCCCGTTGCCGACACATCGACCCACATCAGATAGGTGCCTTCAAGGCGTGTCACCTTCCATTCCGGAAGGTTCTTGCGAATGAACTCCGCCGCCCACGCATAGTTGGCGTAGATGTATTCGTTGAGCTCCGTCAGCCATTGCTCACCTTCCGCAGAGTAGGCAGCCTGCAACGCGATGACTCCGAAGGGGTTGACGTCGCAGACCTCGTTGATGTTTATTGCCTTGTCAACCCTCTCTCGTACGTCAGCATCGGGCGCAATGATGTTCGCTATCTGCAGGCCTGCAATGTTGAAAGCCTTTGATGGTGAGACGCATACGGCATAGTTGCGGTCGGAGGCGACGGTTGCGAACGGCACATAGCCACGCTCCAACGCCGGATTCACAAACTCGCAGTGTATCTCGTCGCTGATGATGAAGACGTTGTGACGGTGGCATATCTCGCCCATACAGCGCAGCTCATCGGCAGTCCACACGCGTCCCGCAGGGTTGTGAGGGTTGCATAGCAGGAAGAGCGTAGTCTTTTCGTCGGCACACTGACGTTCGAAATGAGCCCAATCGATGGCGAATCGCAACGTACCGTCAGGCTCTTCGATAGATATAAGCTGACTCTCAGCAATCTGGCAGCCGTTGTTGCGTATGCTTGAGAAGAAGCAGTTATAGACAGGTGTCTGCACCAAGACCCTGTCGCCGGGCTTCGTCATCGCCTTGATGATGGCTGATATCGCCGGCACTACGCCGATGGTGTAGATGAACCATTGGCGCTCTATCTGCCATCCGTGCCTCCTCTTGAACCACGACATCGTAGCCTCGTAGAACGATTCCGGCACCTGCGTGTAGCCGAAGCAGCCGTGCTCCAGGCGCTTACGCAGTGCGTCGGTGATGCATGGAGCCGTCTCGAAGTCCATGTCTGCCACCCATAGCGGTATGACATCACGGTTAGGCATCTTGTCGTATTTGTAGCTGTTGGTGCCGAAGCGGTCAACGGGTTTGTCGAAGTCAAACATTTTTTCGGTCTATGTTCTGTTATTTCTCTGTAAACGTTCGGTTATCTCCCTGTCTATGTTCAGTTATTTCTCTGTAAAGTGAAAGTTGCGAGGGGCTTTCTGGTTATCGTCGATGATGTATTCCTTGCATTTTCCGTCGATGATGGTGAGGTTGCCTGCAGACGGATTCTTGATGCTGGTGACGTCGCCCTTGATGGTTCCGCTGACTGTAGAGTACTCAAAGAGCAGGTTTGCATCCTCGCCGAAGGTGCAGTCTTCGAGCGTCAGGCCGTCAACATAGCAAAGTAGCTGTTCACCAGTAAGATGGCAGCGCACGAGCTTCATGTTCTTGGCGTACCATCCGAGGTATTCGCCGTTGACTTCGCAATCTACGAGGGTCACGTTCTCTGCCTCCCAGAAAGCGTCCTTGGAGTTGAGCACGGCGTTATGAATCTCCACATTGTGAGAGTATTGGAATGCATAGTTGCCGTCCTGACGGTAGTCCTCAATGCGCACGTTGTCGGTGTGCATGAAGAGGTAGTCGCAGTTGCTTATCTGAACGTTGCGGAGGCGCACGTCGGAACAGTCCCACAGCATCTCCTGACCATCGGTAAAGACGGTGTCCTGTATGTCTATTCCCTTCATGCGACGGAACATCTTTGGAGCCTCTACACGGCAGTTACGTATCTGACAGTCAGCGGAATACCACAGGGAGGAGCGTGCCGTATCTGCGAAGAAACAGTCCTTTACCCTGAAGCCGTAGGTCTCCCAGAAGACATATTTGCCCTCAAAGCGGCATTGCTCAGCCTCAATGTTCGTTGACTCCTTGATGGATGACTCGCCAACGTGTATCGTTACGTTCTCAAGCCTTAGGTCGTGAGAAGCGTAGAGAGGTCTTTCGCCTCCAAATTCCTGATTCTTTATTGTGTTCATAAGTTATTGTCTTGCAGATTTATCCTTTATGTAGCTCCATCCGCGTGTCATCAGTCGGAGCGTGAAGATTAGTCCGCGGAATATAAGTTCGATAGCCATTGCAATCCAAACACCGCGCAGTCCGTAGAGCGGTGCGAGCCATAGCGTCAGCGAAACGCGCACGAACCATATACTGGTGAGGTTCATCAGCGACGGTATGAGCGTCTTGCCGGCTCCCACGAAGACGCTTGTGGCGATGATGGCAGCAGCGAATCCCGGCTCTGCCCATGCCTCGATGCGCAGGATGTCGGTGCCGAGTGCAATTACCTCTCTATCAGGCGTTATGACGGAGTATAGCTGTGGTGCGAAGATATACATCAGAAGGCCCATGAATGCCATGATGCCTACGCCGAGAGCCATTGCAATCCATGCGAAGGAGTGCATCAGATTGCGCTTCTCCGCGCCCTTGCTCTGGCCGACAAGAGTCGTCGCAGCCTCCGCAATACCATGCCCCGGCATGTAGCAGAGGCTCTCGATGTTGATGCCGAAGGTGTTGGCGGCGATGGCAATGGAGCCGAGTGGTGCGATGATTGACGAGATGGCAATCTGCGCCGTGCATGTTATGCCGCGCTCAAGTCCTATCGGGAATCCGATGCGCAGCATCTTCTTGAGAATCTTACGCTTAGGGCGGAAGTCCCAGACGGTGTCGTTTCTGAAGCTCAGTGTCTTGTCAGCTACCGCCATGGCATAGACGTTGCCGAGCATGGTGATGAGGTATGCCACGATGGTTCCGTAGGCAGCACCTGCCGTTCCCATGTGTAGGCGGAAGATGAAGATGTAGTTGAAGATGACGTCGAGCGTACACATCATCATCATTAGCATGCTCGGAGTCTTTATGTTGCCAGAGCATCGCAGCGAACCGGCACTGACACTGTTGAGCACCACGATAGGAATGCCGCAGCAGAAGATGGTGAAGTACTGCGTGGCGTTGTGGCAGATAGCGTCGGAAGCGCCTAACCAATGAGGCAGTGATGGAGCTATCAGCATGCCGACGGCCGCCAGTGCTATGGCGAAGACGAAACCGGAGAATAGTCCCTGACGTATCACGCTGCGTGCTCCTATGGCATCGCCTGCCCCGATGCGGTGGGCCACCTGAACGGAGAAGCCCGATGCGAAGGCTGAGGTGAGACCTCCGAAGAGCCATATCGTTGTGGAAACGAGACCTACCGCTGCCGCTTCGTCGGTGGAAAGGTGACCGAGCATCGCCGCATCGATCATCTGCATTGCGATGAACGAGAACTGCGCAATGATGGCTGGCATAGACAAAATAATAGTGAGACGAAGCTTCTGCTGAAGCGTCATCTCACTATTCTTGTCTCGTAATAACGATAGTAGCTCGTCTTTTGTCATTGTCAGTATATCTAGTCTGGCTAGATTTTATAGTTTCTCTAGTCTTTCTAGATTCTTTTTGAGAGTGCTTTTACGCGGAGTCGCATGGCATTGGCATGCGCTTCGAGCTGTTCGTTCTCTGCCATGCATACCACGGCATTGCCGATAGAGCGGACGCCTTCCTCCGTGAGGTGCTGGAAGGTAACCTTACGGTTATAGGAATCGAGGTTGACACCATTGTATGCAAGGGCATAGCTGTGCGTTGGCAGAGTGTGGTTGGTGCCTGATGCATAGTCGCCGGCAGACTCGCAGGCGTAGTTTCCGAGGAATACGGAGCCTGCGTTGATAACCTTCTCTGCAAGCGTCTCATAGTCGGCGGTAGCGATGATGAGGTGTTCCGGAGCGTATGCATTGCTGAGTGCCATTGCCTCCTCCTTGTCCTTCACGAGTACGAAGGTGGAGTTGACGAGCGTCTTCTCTGCTATCTCATGGCGAGGGAGCACTGCCAGCTGCTGCTGAAGCTCCTCCTCTACCTGCTGCATCATCTGCTCTGACGTAGAGATGAGTACCACCTGTGAGTCGATGCCATGCTCTGCCTGAGAGAGAAGGTCTGCCGCAACGAACTGAGGGTTGCTTGTCTCGTCTGCAATGACGAGTACCTCGGATGGTCCGGCCGGCATGTCGATGGCAGCATCGTGTAGCGATACCTGCTGCTTGGCAGCCATGACGAACTGGTTTCCTGGTCCGAAGATCTTGTAAACCTTAGGAACGGACTCCGTGCCGTATGCCATTGCACCGATAGCCTGCACGCCGCCAGCCTTGAAAATCTTGCTTACGCCGGCAACCTTCGCAGCCATCAGGATGGCAGGATTTACCTTTCCCTCACGGTTTGGAGGGGTGCAGAGCACGATTTCCTTACAACCCGCAATCTTTGCAGGGGTTGCAAGCATGAGGACGGTGGAGAACAGAGATGCCGTGCCACCAGGTATGTAGAGGCCAACCTTCTCTATTGCCACGCTCTTCTGCCAGCAGACAACGCCCGGTGCGGTCTCTACCTTGGAGCCTTCAAACTTCTGTGACTCATGGAACTTCGCAATGTTCGAATGAGCAAGGATGAGAGCGTCCTTGAGATCTTTGTCGATGAGCTGCTCCGCCTCCTGCATCTCTGCCTCTGTAACGGCAAGCTGAAGGAGCTGAACGTGGTCGAACTTCTCTTCGTAGGCAATGACAGCCTTGTCGCCGTTGGCCTTGATGTCAGCAAGAACGTCGGCAACGATGGCGTTGAGCTGTGAGACATCCATGTGTGGACGCTCGCAGATCTCAGCGTATTGTTCGATGGTTGGATATTTTATTGTCTTCATCTTTTTAGTAAAAGGTAAAAAAGTAACAGGTAATAGGTAAAAGGTAATAGGAGAATAGTTTTTTCAATTATGATTCCCGAACATAATTTGTCGGACAATTTTTTTGTAATCCTCTGTCACCAGAGAAACTGTTCTCCTATTTCCTGTTTCCTATTTCCTATTCCTTATTTTCTTATTACGGAATCATTTTCTCGATGTTCAGCACGAGGATGCCCTCAGCACCCGCAGCCTTCAGCTGACCTACGATCTCCCAGAAGTGCTTCTGGTCAACGACAGCGTGGATGGATGTCCAGCCCTCTGTAGCGAGAGGAAGGATTGTTGGGGACTTGATGCCAGGGAGGATGCTGATGATCTCGTCAACCTTCTCGGTCGGTGCGTTCATGAGGACGTACTTCTTGTCGTCAGCATCGAGGGCAGACTTGATGCGGAAGAGGAATTCGTTGAGGGTCTCCTGCTTCTCCTCTGAGAGGGCCTTGTTGCCAATGAGGAGCGCCTCACTCTTCATCACTACCTCAACCTCGCGGAGTTTGTTGCTGACGAGAGTAGAACCAGAGGATACGATGTCGAAGATACCGTCGGAAAGTCCGATGCCTGGAGCTATCTCTACAGAGCCCTGGATGACGTGAACGTCGATGTTGATGCCCTGCTCCTTTGCGAACTTCTTGAGGATTTCCGGGTAAGAGGTGGCAATCTTCTTGCCGTCGAACCACTTGACACCGGTATATTCGATAGCCTCTGGTATGGCGAGGGAGATACGGCACTTAGAGAAACCGAGACGCTTCACGATGTTTGCGTCAACGCCACGCTCTACAAACTCGTTCTCACCTACGATACCTATGTCGGCAACACCGCTGGCAACACACTCAGGAATATCGTCATCGCGCATGTAAAGCACCTCGATAGGGAAGTTGCTTGACTGAACGAGGAGTGTGCGACGTGCGTTGTTGATCTTTATACCTGTCTCCTTAAGGAGGTTCATGGTGTCTTCATAGAGACGACCTTTTGACTGTACTGCAATTCTAAGCATAATATAATGTTTTGATTTTTTTATCCTTTTGTGGTAGAGAATTATCCTTTGTTTATATAAGTTTCATCTTTTATAAGCATGAAAACTATCCTTTTAAGACTGCAAAGGTACAAAAAAAGCATCAAACTACCAAATTTTCAAGTGATAAATGCAGTTTGATGCTTATGAAAAGCCTTTATATACCTTAAAAGAAGGACTAATATGTTTGTTGTATTCCTTTATTGAAGGACTGGCGGTTTTGCTAAATTCCGAAATTGAAGGTCATGCGATGGTGCGGTGTCGGACCGTATTCTGCTATTGCCGCACGGTGTTTCTTCGTGGGATACCCCTTGTTTGAGAGCCAGTCGTACTGCGGAAACTCCTCTGCCAATGCGTTCATGTAGTCGTCACGATAGGTCTTTGCGAGTATAGATGCTGCGGCAATGGATAGGTACTTGCCGTCACCCTTGATGATGGTGGTGTGGGGTAGGGCAGGGGTGTCATAGAGTATGGGCTGCGACTCGTAGCAGTCGATGGTGGAGTGGTCGATGGATGGGTAGTAAGGGTCGAAGCGGTTGCCGTCGATGATGAGTGCCTGAGGGCGCACCCCGAGCTTGTCGATGGCGCGGTGCATGGCGAGGTATGATGCGTGGAGGATGTTGATGCGGTCTATCTCCTCAGCGGTGCATACGCCGACGGCCCACGCTACGGCATCGCGCTCTATCTGTTCGCGGAGCATGTAGCGCTTCTTCTCCGTCAGTTGCTTGGAGTCGTTGAGGATGTCGTTATGGTAATCGTCGGGCAATATGACGGCGGCAGCATAGACAGGACCTGCAAGACAGCCGCGTCCGGCTTCATCGCAGCCGGCCTCGATGATGGATTTCGGGTAGTATTTCTGTTCGAGCATAGTGTGTATGAAGGCGGAAACACCGTCATTAACGTGGCTTTCCCAAGACTCGTTTACTCAGTAAGCTTTGCTTGGGGTAGCTCTTCTTTATTTTGTGAAATAGAAGTTGCCGTCAGTATCGATGCCTGAGGCGTTGACGACGAGGCGTGTAGGGCGTGAGTTATTGTAGAAGGTAGCGTGGAATGTACCGTCTTCTGCTGGCTTCGCATTAGGGTTCCAATAGAGCGTGCGACGATAGTCGGTAGGCTCTGCGGGCTTCTGCTGCGAGTAGTCTGGTGAGTAGAACTCCTCCGGGTACGTTATGCCGTCAAGGATGTAGCGTCGGTCACGATAGGTATAGCGCTTTCCATTGTCAGGAATAGGCTCTATGACGAGTGTTACAGCTGCTTCTCCGTCTATTTCAAGGCGTGTGCCGTTACGTTTGTCGTAGTCGGTATAGGCACGGATGTTGAGCATACGGTTGAGGTGCAGCTGCTCGTAGAGTGCCTGCTTGGACATAGGAATATCGACCTCCGTAGTAGGATTGACCACGTAGTTGCGGAAGAAAGGTGAGTGCTTCTTCTTGTCTCCCTCGTCGAGAAGCTCGTTCTGCACCTCTATGAGTCCGCGAACCTTCACCTCGTTAGTCTCTCCAAGGTAACCGAAGAGATACGTCGTAGCCTGCATCGGGAACTTTATCATGTCGAGGACACCGTGGGATATACCATAGTCTGTCATCTCGTTGTATAGCTGATAGGCATCAATGACAACGGTAGGCTTTTCCCAGTTGATGGATTTCTTCATCTTGCGACGCTTGCGTACGACGACGTTCTGCAGGTAGTGATCACCTTCGATGCGGTTGTTCTGTAGTGCGGCAGGGATATTCTCGTCGTCAACATAGTCGTAGTCATCGGGTGCATTGTGCTGATACCATGAATATGGCTCTGTGAACTGCGGATAGAATACGTCCTGCTTGACATAATAGTCGGGGTAGGCTGTCTCATCCATGCGCTTCCTGTTCTTCGTACTAGTGAGTGCCTTTTTTAGCGAGTCCTTGTTCTGGTATGCCGTCAGCATGAAGACCGCCTCGTCGTAATATGGAGGGATGTTGACCTTGAAGAAACCTTTGTCGTTGATGGCAGCGGTAACACTGCCTACGTCAGTGCCTTTAATAATCTCTGCCTCCATCATTATCTGTTTGTTCTTTAATGGTTTGGTGTAGATAGGGTCACCGACTGTTGGGTCTGTCACATGGTTTGTGTCTCCCATACAGTCGCATCTCTCTGCACCATAGAGTCGCATCGACATTCCTACTTTTCCGCTTGCCATCAGTTTGCCCAATGCAGACTCCAAAGAGTCACCGACAACCATCGATTTACACTTCTTGTAACCTATCGGAGAGAGTATTATAGCGTCGGTGGTTTCAGCATTCGTGAAGCCTGTTATGTAGTCAAGGTCTATGATGTTGGAGCTGCTTGGCACGTTGAGCACTTGTCCCTCAAACGTAAGATTGCGCTCTGGAAGATAGCGTAGCTGTGTGACGCGCTTGTATCTGCGCCATCCCTGCACCATCATCAGCAGATCGAGATTCTCCTGTGCTTTGGCTTTCTGTTCCTCTTTCTCAGGGAAATACTGCGCCGGATTAGCCACGAAGCCCTTGAGTTCGCCAGAGAGAAGGAAGTCCGTCATGATGTTTCCGTCATCGTAAGAGAGCTCCTCTACGTTGTTGTCGCGAACGGAGACGCAGAAGGTTGAGGGCATTCCTGCTGCACCCTTCAACTGAAGAGCGAGCGGTGCGTAGGCTGCAGCCTTCGTAGTATCCTTCAAAGTCTCGTCAGAGGCTTTGAGGTCGTATGTCAGTTGCTTGCTGCGATCGTTGTTGTTGACAAAAAAAAGGCGTGAGGCAAGCGGCTGCGCATTGTTGTCATAGATGATTACCTCGTTGATACCCGTTGGCAATGCCATGTTGCTGAGGTCTAAGGAGTAATCTGTTGATGTAATGCGGTCGAAATGCCAAAGTTTTCCTCTGCAAGTGATGCTCATAGCACCCATTGTAACTCCCTGAGCGAGTGCTTTCACCTTACGTGATTTATGGTCGTAATTGATAACGCATCCCGTAGGCTGTACTTCTGGAAGTTCAAAGGTATAGTCCTTATTATTATACGAGAACGTCACCTTCTTGTAATTCTTTGAGGCGGAATATGGGAATAGTCCCCTGCCGTCTTTCTGCGAACGTATGGCATAACCTCCATCTATAACGCCGGTTAGCGACAGTCCCTGACCGTCATTGTCGGTCACCTCAAATGCTACTTGTGAGTCAAGACCGCTGACGAGCTGACCGCCTTCGGGATAGAACGTAACCTTTATGTCAGGCTTATCCTGATAGGCACGCTGCTTCGGACGTGGTATGATGCGTTTGTCATCATACTCTCCTACCCTCATCGGTTTCTCATAGACAGGCAGCACACGCGAATATAATCCTTCCTGCTTACGGAAGAATGCCTCCTGAAACTCCTTGTTGTAGAAGACATGACGGTCTTGTGTGCTGTGCGGATAGACCGTCTCGTTGAAGTTAAGCTGCCATTTGGTGTAGGCGCGCACTTCATAGTAGCCGGAATATAGTGAGTCCTTGAGGAAGAACTGTCCGTTGGTGGTGCCGTCAGGGGCTATAACGTGGCGGTTGCGTGATACGAGATATCCGTCAGGGGTGAGCAGCTCCACATACAACAGCTTGCTGAGATGCGTCGGCTTTAGGCTATCGGCACGCAAGACGAATGCCTTATACCACAGAGTGTCACCGACAAAGTAGCAGTTGTTGTCAGTCTGAACATAGATACGCTCCTGTATCTGCGGACGGTCTCGCAGTGCCTCCTGTAAAGAGTCAAGGGCATCTGCCGAAGCTACGACAGATGCCCATAAGAGTATGATAGTTAGGATATTTCGCATAATTATAAATTACTTAACGTAACCAAGAACGACGTCCATTATCTTCTTGCCAATCTCGTCAGCCTCCTCCATGGTGTGAGCCTCAGAATAGACGCGGATGATTGGCTCTGTGTTAGACTTGCGGAGGTGAACCCACTTGTCTGGGAAGTCAATCTTAACGCCGTCGATGTCGTTGACCTGTGCGTCAGGCTGCGCATCGTACATTTTCTTAACCTCAAGGAGCAGTGCGTCAACGTCGGTGTCTGGCGTGAGGTCGATGCGGTTCTTTGCTATGAAGTACTCTGGGAATGTCTTGCGGAGCTCGCTTACCTTGCAGCCCTTCTGTGCGAGGGATGAGAGGAAGAGTGCTATGCCAACGAGAGCATCGCGACCGTAGTGGCTCTCAGGATATATGACACCACCGTTGCCTTCGCCACCGATGACTGCTCCTACCTCCTTCATCTTCGTTGTAACGTTCACCTCACCAACGGCAGCAGCGCTGTACTTGCCGCCATGCTTCTCCGTAACATCGCGGAGGGCGCGTGTAGAAGAGAGGTTGCTGACGGTAGCACCCGGTGTATGAGAGAGTATATAGTCTGCAACGCTGACGAGTGTATATTCCTCGCCGTACATGGTGCCGTCCTCACAGATGAATGCCAGGCGGTCAACATCTGGATCTACAACGATGCCGAGGTCGTAGCCACCCTTCTTCAGTTCGTCCATGATGCCCTGAAGGTTTTTCTCCAATGGCTCCGGATTGTGTGCGAAGTCACCTGTTGCGTCACCGTTGAGGAACTTATATTCTACGCCGAGACGGTCGAGGAGCGCAGGAAGAATGATGCCTCCGACGCTGTTGATAGAGTCAACGACAACCTTGAAGCCAGCTTTCTTGATTGCTTCTGCATCAGTAAGCTTGAGGTTCATAACGGAATCGATATGACGCTCGTCGAAGGACTCCTCAGAATACTTGCCGAGGTTATCAACGTCAGCGTACTCAAAAGCCTCTGCCTCTGCAAGTGCCAGTACCTCAGCACCATCTGCTGCTGTAAGGAACTCACCCTTGTTGTTGAGAAGCTTGAGGGCATTCCAGTGGCGTGGGTTGTGGGAAGCTGTAATGATGATACCGCCATCAGCGCCAGCCATGGTAACAGCAAGCTCTGTGGTTGGTGTAGATGCAAGTCCGATGTTCACTACATCGTAGCCCATTCCGAGGAGAGTGCCGCACACAACGTTCTTTACCATCTCGCCGGAGATACGTGCATCACGACCAACGACAATCTTGTTTGAACCGTTGGTTGTTGACTTACGGATGAAGGTAGCGTATGCTGATGTGAACTTTACTATGTCAAGAGGGTTGAGGGTGTCACCCGCTGGTCCGCCAATGGTACCACGGATGCCTGAGATAGATTTAATAAGTGACATGATTATCTGATAACTTGTTTTTTATTCTGTTTGTAATTAGAATTCATTGACGCTTAAATGCCTCTCTGGAACGTCATCACATAGCGGAAGGCATTAACCTGGGAAGAAGCCTCTGCGTGACCTTGTGAATGAGGAATGATAAGCTCCACCTCGGCAATTTTATCACCTTCTGCCGTCGGGCGACCAAGATTTATGTAGCTAAGTGGCACGAGCCAACCAGCCGGAACAGACGTACTGCCATATCGTTGAACCATAATAGGGTTAACGTTGGAGGTTATGAATGATGCGGTAAAGGTGCCTGAGGTTTTCTTTACCGACATCTCGTCGTATGTTGTGGCGTAGAAGAACTGACCATCATTCTCCAGAGACACGGTGTTAGGGTCGTTAAGGTTATACTCACGGAAGCGTACCAGCACGTTGGCACTCTCTCCATCCTTTAACTTCTCGCCGCATCCCTTATTGACGATCTTCATATAAACGCCGGTATTTCTGAACAATACAAACTCATTCTCGGCAGCATTGGTGTTGTAGCCCTGCGCCTCGAATGTAGCTTCATCGATAACCTTGATGCCCGCATTTGAGATATAGCTGTTAACGGTATTGCGTTCACGCTCCTTCTGCTCGGCGTATGTCTCTTCCTCAGAGCATGATGTGAGGACGGTAGAGCCAACAGCAAGCATTGTCAAGCCAAGGAATAAAAAACGATTTGTCTTTTTTCTCATTCTTATATAAAAGTTTACGAGTGCAAAGTTACGAAAAAAAACGGAAAATTGCAATAAAATGCCGTTAAAATGATGAAAAATAATGTTTTATAACACTTTAATGCATTCAGAATCCTGCCGTTATAACAATTTGGCGTATTCCTGAATAGCCTTTCGTGCTACCAGTTCTGCTTCCTGAAGCGAGCAGAATAGCTTTCCTCCGGACGCATTCTTGTGTCCTCCACCGTTGAAGAACTCCCCCGCCATCTTGTTGCATGGGAAGTCATCCACGCTGCGAAGGCTCACCCAAACGAGGTTCGGCTTCTCCGTATCCTCACGTAATGATATGGACAGGCGGTGTCCTTTTATCTGCAACGGCATGTTCACCAGTCCTTCTGCATCTCCCTTAATGAAACGGAAACGCTTCTGTTCCTCCTTCGATATGGTGTAATATGACGCACGAAGCGGTGTCATGACACGCAGTTTCTGATACAGGACATATCCCATAAGTCTTAGTCTGTCAATGCTGAAGGTATGGAACACGTTGCGATAGATGCGGTCTTTGTCGATACCCTTGGCAAGGAGCTGCGATATAATGAAGAATATCTCCGGCTGAGTAGAGTTGAAAGTAAATCCTCCGGTGTCGGTCATCATGCCCGTATATGTGGTGATAGCCATCTCACGCGTCATCTCTTCGTAGCCTCCAAGCTGCCATATCAGTCTGAAGACAATCTCCGAAGTGCTTGATAACGAAGGGTGTGACACCTGCATTACGGTCTTTATGTCCGGATTAAGATGGTGGTCAATAAGCAGGAAAGGTGCTGTTGCAACCTTCAGCACGGCCTCAAGCTCGCCGCCAGTGCGTGACAATGTGTTGAGGTCGAGGCAACAGATGAGGTCCGCATTGCTTACAAGTGCCTTCACCTCGTCTGGTTTCTTGTCGTAACGCAGCGCCTGCTGTGCCCCTGGCATCCACTGAAGAAAGTCCGGGAACTGGTCAGGTACCACGACGGTAGCATCCTTTCCCTGCTGGCGCAGATAGCTAGCCCACGTAAGAGTGGAGCCCAGTGCATCGCCATCAGCATTGACATGCCCGAAGATTACTATGTTATTTGCACACGAAATGAGGTTGCGCATCTGTGCAACCTCATTATCGTTAAGTAAGTTTATATTCATTTGTCCATTATAACCGTAAAACCGTTAACCGTTTATCCGTTAACCATTAACCGTTAACCATTAACCATTAACCGTTCAACCTTATAACCGTTCAACCTTATAACCGTTAACCGTTCAACCTTAAAACAGCTTGTTAGGATATGTTCCGTCCTCAACGAGCTTCGCAATGCGAGCTACTGTATCAGGACGATCCTCAGAATATGTTACGCCGAACCACTTTGAAGTAGTGTCGAGCACCTTACATGTAGCCGTTCCCTCGTTGATGAGCTTGTTGACCATCAGTGGGATGAAGAACTCAGACTTGAGGTTCTCGATGTTTGCTGGGTCAGAAAGGAACTCCTTGAAGTACTCCTCAGAGTAGTCGAAGTAGTCAGGAGTGAAGCCCCACATGTTCATAGAAACCGGTGCTGTCTCAGCAACAGGAACCCACTCGCCGTCGTCCTTGTTGTCAGCACGGAAGGCAACGGTGCCGTCTGGCTGTGCAGCAATCTTAGTACGCTCAACGCATGTGGTGAGGTTACCCTTGTCGTCCTTCTCGCAGATGCCACGAGAAACGGTGCCGTTCTCTGACAATGTGTTGCCAACGCGGAATCCAACCATAGCATACTGTCCCTTAGCGTCTTCTGGAAGGTCAGCGAGGAACTTTCCGATAACCATGAATGCGTCGCGGTTGTAGAAGTCGTCGCAGTTGATAACGCAGAAAGGCTCCTTGATAACGTCCTTACCCATCAGCACAGCATGGTTTGTGCCCCATGGCTTCTGGCGGCCTTCTGGTACAGAGAATCCCTCTGGCAGTGCGTCGATAGACTGGAAGCAGAGCTCACACTTAACCTTACCCTCGTACTTAGCGAGAATCTGAGTGCGGAACTGCTCTTCGAAATCCTTGCGGATTACCCATACTATCTTACCGAATCCAGCCTGGATAGCATCGTAGATACTGTAGTCCATGATTGTCTCGCCGTTAGGGCCGAGACCGTCGAGCTGCTTTAAGCCACCATAGCGGCTACCCATGCCAGCAGCGAGGAGAAAGAGTGTAGGTTTCATAATATTCTCTTTATATATAAATAATGTGTAATTATTATCTGTGTATTGAAAGTCTGTTTGCTTAATCAGTTAAAATATGTTTGCAAAGGTACAGTATTTTTTTTAATTATGATACTGTTTAATGATATTTAACACTAAAAAACGTTTACGTCAGTGGGTTCCATCCCTGTGCAAGCATGTCAAACTCATTGCCGTCGCGCGAAATAAGTTTTATTCCAAGTTCCGGCTTCGTCATGTATCCGATGACCTTGACGTCCTTCATTTCCTGCAGAACCTCATTGTCTCCTATCGGACAGGTGAAGAGAAGCTCGTAGTCCTCGCCGCCGTTGAGGGCGCATGTAGTGACGTTCATGTTCAGTTCCTCTGCCATCACTGCCGTCTGGTAGTCTATCGGCA
>CAMADY010000060.1 GCA_945831805.1 uncultured Prevotellaceae bacterium | reverse complement strand
AGATCTCTGGTCACGGAGACAAGAAGCGTTTCACCGTTCGTAAGATGTCAGGTACTATAGGCGTTGAGCGTATCTTCCCTATCGAGTCACCTGCTATCGAGTCTATCGAGGTTAACAAGCACGGTAAGGTACGTCGCGCTAAGCTCTACTACCTCCGCAACCTCACTGGCAAGAAGGCTCGTATTGCTGAGAAGCGTGTTATCAACAAGGACTAATCCCCTTGCGTTGAGAACCGAAAATAAAGAGTAGTATCCTATTTGGACGCTACTCTTTTTTTAGTACGCTCACACAACCTGACAAACTTTAATAGCCTGACACAATAAAAAACTACTTACCTGCGTTATCTTATCATACCAACTAACTGACAACATTATGACCAACAAACATTTCCTAAACGCTATGGCAGCAGTAGTAATCCTACTGGCGGCCGTGTTCACCAATGCCAATGCAGGCAATCGATACAACTTCAACGCTGGTTGGAAACTATCCGTAGGAGAGAATGCCGATGGCGCATCCTTGAAGCTCAACGATAGCAAATGGCATGATGTCACGCTCCCTTACGCCTTCAACCAGGCAGAGGCATACAGTCGCAACTGTGCCGACCTCAGCGATACCGTCATGTGGTACCGCAAGCACTTCGTTCTGCCGAAGGAGGCAAAGGGCAAGAAGGTATTCATTGAGTTCGAAGGTGTACGCTTTGGAGCAAGGGTGTTCCTCAACGGCAATGAGCTCGGACTCCACGAGAATGGTGTCATGGCATTCGGCTTCGACCTCACACCTTATATTAAATACAAGGGCGAAAACATCCTGGCTGTCTTCGTTGACAATAGCTGGCAATATCGCGAGCATGTCGGGGTCGTAGGACCAGACGGTAAGACAACCTACTCACGCTTCCAGTGGAATGACAAGAACTTCTACTGCAACTACGGTGGCATCAACAAAAACGTGTGGCTCCACATCATGGACAACGTCTATCAGACCCTACCTCTATACTCTAACCTCGGTACGACGGGTGTCTATGTCTATCCGTCCGATTTTACGGTTAGCGGCAAGAATGGCAGTTCTGCCACTGTCAATGTAGAAGCACAGGTGGTAAACGGTTCGGCAAGAACGCAGACCGTTCAACACAAGGTCATAATCCTTGATAAGGACGGAAAGGAAATAGCAAACTTCCTCGGTGAGAAACGTCAGGTTAATGCTGGCGATACCGTTACACTAAAATCTGCAAAGGCTCTCAGCAGCCTTCACCTGTGGTCGTGGGGCTACGGTTATCTGTACACCGTCAAGAGTCAGCTGGTTATCAATGGCAAAACTGTTGATAACAGAGATATCCGCACCGGCTTCCGTAAGACAGCCTTCCACGACGGTATGTTCTACCTCAACGACCGCGTACTCCAGCTCAAGGGCTTCGCACAGCGCTCCACCAACGAGTGGCCTGCCGTAGGCATATCCATCCCAGCCTGGATGTCTGACTATAGCAACAGCCTCGTCCTTGGATGTAACGGTAATCTCTTCCGTTGGATGCACGTCACACCATCAAAGCAGGACGTCGAGTCGTTCGATCGCCTCGGACTCATACAGGCAATGCCGGCAGGTGATGCAGAGAAGGATGTCAACGACCGCCGCTGGCAGCATCGTTGCAGCGTTATGCGCGATGCCATAATCTACAACCGCAACAACCCGTCCATCATCTTCTACGAAGGCGGCAACAACAATATCTCCGACGAGCACATGGCAGAGCTCATCGCCATCCGCGACAAGTACGACCCTAACGGCGGTCGTGCTGCCGGCTCACGAAATATGCTCGACTCAAAGAATGCAGAGTACGGCGGCGAGATGCTCTATGTCAACAAGTCTGACACCAAGCCTGTCTTCATGATGGAATACAACCGCGATGAAGGAATACGCCGCTATTGGGATGAGTGGTCATACCCTTACCACCAGGAGGGCGAAGGTCCGCTCTATCGTGGTTCACACACCAAGTCATACAATCACAACATGGACGGCCTTGCAATAGAGAACATCGTGCGCTGGAACGAATACTGGCTTGCACGTCCTGGAACAGGCAAGCGCGTCAACTCCGGCGGCGCGAAGATTATCTTCTCCGACTCCAACACCCACGCCCGTGGCGAGAAGTCATACCGCACCTCTGGCGACATCGATGCCATGCGCATTCCGAAGGACTCCTACTTCGCCCATAAGGTGATGTGGAATGGTTGGGTTGATACCGAAGAGGAAGGTACATACATCATCGGTCACTGGAACTATGGTCAAATGGAAAATGGAAAACGGAAAATGGAGAATCCGGCTGGCGCTTCACAACCTGCTGATGATAATCACAACTCTCCATTCTCATCTTTCAATTCTCCATTTACAAAACCCGTCTATGTCTGCTCTACAGGCGATGAGGTAGAACTTTTCCTCAACGGCAAATCGTTGGGTAAGGGCAAGCGCTCTGACACCTTCCTTTTCACCTTCGACAGCGTGAAGTACGAGCCTGGTAAGTTGGAAGCCGTTGCATATAAGAATGGTAAAGAAGTAAGCCGCGACATAAAGGAAACCATCGGAAAGCCTGTTGCATTGAAGATGCGTTGGATCGGACCAGTTCAAATTGAGAATGGAAATTCTGCAGGCGCTTCACAACCTGCTGATGGTAATCGTAATTCTCAATCTTCAACTCTCGATTCACAATTTGCAAAAGCCGACGGCTCCGACATCCGCATCTGTGAAATCGAGGCCGTTGATAAGGACGGACGCCGCCATCCGCTCGCCCACGACATGCTCCACTTCGAAGTCAGCGGCGAGGGTACATACCTCGGTGGTGTCTCCGGCATCGTCTCAGAAGAAGAGAAGGCACGCAATGCTGCTGCCACACCAGAAGGAACCGGAGGTATCATCTCCGAGGGAGGTCACTCTCAGGACACCAACGGTGTAGGTTCTTCCGACCTCATGCTCGAAGCAGGTGTAATACGTGTCATGGTGCGCACCACCACCAGCCCTGGCTCCATTACACTCACCGCAACACCTGTCGGTACTACGCCACTAACAACCTCTGCCGATGGTACATCAAGTCTGAAGCCTGCATCGCTATCTATCATCACCACCCCTTGCCCAACAAAAAACGGCTTCTATGTTGATGCTGACGGAAAGCCTACAGAGGCAGATAGAGGCGCACAGCAGCCGCTATACCTCTTACGTGGCGAGACACCTGCAACACCGTCCTTCACTAAGAAATACAATGCTGTTGCCATCAAGACCATCGATGCTGCCGTAAATCAGGATAAACTACACTACCTCACCGACGGCATTGAAGACGGTGTAACGAACATTATCCACTCAAAGTGGAGCAGCGACGGAGTCCTTGACAACGCATGGCTGCGTATAACTCTCGAAAGACCAGCAGCAATATCGCAGATAGACCTCCGCATGGATAACTTCCGCACTACCTCATACCCTCTACAGGTCTTCGCTGTCACGGAAGCACCATCAGCAAATAAAGTTGCTTCTGTAAGCCGTGTTGATGGCGCTGCTTCCGCAATTAACCGTACCCTCATCTGGGAAGGCTACACAGACAAGTGCCTCGGCAACAGCTATCTCAACATCGCCAGCCCTGTCACTGCCCAGACCTACGAGATCCGCATGATTGGCGAAGCCACCGTAAAGGAAGCTTTCGCAAGCATGACAGAACTTGCTGCCAAGAAGAATGTCTCAACAAAGGCAAGCAAGAGCAACATTCTTTCCATCTCAGAAATAGAAATGAAGGAAACTGCAAAATAATTACTATGTTTTTACAACGGTAATTTATATTACCAGTCTCTAACTTATATTACCAGTCTCTAACAAAAAAGACGCACAGGCAAATGAGCTTGTGCGTCTTTTGTAGTTGTTTTCAAATTCTGAGATGACATGTTGCCAAGTCAGAATTTTGTTGGATTAGTATGCTATCTTCTTGCTTTCCTGAATGTAGATGCCACGCTGTGACTTCTTGCTTACCTCCTTGCCGTCGATGGTGTAGAGGGCACCGTTGGCAGATGTGGAAGCAGTTGTTGCGGTAGCAGTCTTCACGGCTGTTGCTGCCTGAAGAGTAACCTCAGAAGACATTGGGGAGAGGATACCGTTCTCGTTTACTGACTGTACGGTAACGACGTCACCCTCAGTACCTACATACTGTGCGTCTGTTACGAATGCCGATGGCTTGCCGTTGACTGTTACGACGTAGCAGATAGCGTAGTCATCAGCAGTCCACTGAGCGATGTTGCCATTGACGTTGACAGCAGGAGTAGCGGTCTTCTCTACCTGAGTGAGAGGGTTCCAGTAGCCGGAAGGATTTGTTGACTTGTCGCCAGCGAGTACGTTCTGGATGGTGTATTCTGCAAACTCCTCGTTGGTGAGAGAGTTCTTTGTGTTAGCGTTGGTGAAGCGGAACTTACCGTTGCCGAGATCTACCTTTGAGGTGTATGTACCTTCTGCGAAGTGCCCGTCTGCCTGATCAGCGTAGTAAGAAGAGCGTGACTGCTCAGAGAGAGCGATGCCGTTCTTGTCGGTGAGGTTCTTGACAGCCCAGAGTGCAGGCAGACCGCCCATTGTCTCTGCCCAGTAACCATCGTAAGTCTTTACTTCTACCTTGGTGTTCATGAAGACAGTCTTAGGATAGTTGTGCCATGGGCGACCGAGCCATACCTGACATGCCTCACCGAATGCTGAAGACTTGATGATGTTGTTGTTGAAAACGTAACCCCAGCGTGTATCGAGTGGGTGAGAAGGAGCTACGATGTAACCGCCCTTGTCGCGGCAGATGTCCTGGATACACTCCTCGAACCATACGTCGCAGTCGCCGTAGATGTAGTCAACAGCGCCCTCGAAGCGTGACTTGTTCCAGAATGCACGGTTGTATGTTCCAGAGCACTTGTAGTCGTCCTGATAAGACTGTACGTTGAGCTCGTTGAAGATAAGGCGGTCAGCCTCAGTGTTGAGACAGAGAGCCTGTGGGCCAGCCTTCTTCTCCTTTGTCCAGTTCTCGTTGTCGATGGTGAGAGTAGAGAGGAGAGCATCGTCAGCACCCTTCTGGATCTCTACGGCAGCACCAGCGTTTACGTGATACCAAACCTTCTCTGGACGTGAAGGGTCGCCGCCGTCCATACGGTCTGTAGCGATTGTTACCTTGTCGGTAGCCTGTCCGATGAGGTGGATGTTTGGCTTGTTGATGTAGATGAGCTTACAGTCGTCAACACGTGTGCCATCCTTCAGTGTGCCATTGCCGTTTACGGAGTTGTTGATAACCTCGTAAGCATTACCAGAAGGCTTTGTGAGGTCGTAGCGCTGTCCGTAGCTGTCGTTGAAGTATGGGTTAGGGTCATCGTAGTAGCCTTCCTTAATATAAATAAGGTATGGCTTGGTGCTTGCAGCAGGAGCATCGTTGATGGCATCCTGGATGTAGCGGTACTGCTTAGGCATTGTCTCAGTGGCAGCGATGCTCTCACCGTACTTGAGGTCGAGGGTCTTGTCAACAACAGCGTCGAAGATACGTGCCGTTGGCTTAACGCGCTCCATGATAGTGAAAGTGAGCTCTACTGCCTCGGCAGTATTGCCGGACTTGTCCTCTACGAAACCGGCAGGCATCTTGAATGTGTATGTCTTGCCGTACTCAAGGTTAATGTACTGGAAGCTTACAGACTTGGAAGAAGCAACAGGAGAGAGTGGCTCACCGTTGAGTGTAGCAACGCCGTTGACCTTGTTGGAGAGCTGAATCTTCTCGTCGAAGGTGAGAACTACATTGCCGGTAGCAGGGATGCCGGTAGCGTTAGCAACAGGGATTGTTGATGTGAGCTTAGGAGCAACCTCGTCAGCTACTGTCTCTGCCTCACCGAGGATGAAGACGTTACCTACGCCAGACTCAGAGTGCTCGTAGTAGTCGAGACCGAGGAAGTTGTTGAAGACAGGGTATGTGTTGAATGTCGTTGTGCCGTCACCAGTGATGCGGATGAAGACGAGATCCTTGTCCATTACCTCTGCTGGTATGTCGAATGAGATAGGGTTTATACCGCTAGCGTTGGTGATTTCCCACTTTGCTCCAGGAATCTCTGAGTAGTTCTCGCCGTCGGTAGAGTAGAGAGCCTTGTAGCTCTTTGTTGCCATGTTCTTGGCAGACATGTCAGCAGTGAACTTGGCAGATGTGAAGTCCTTCGTAGAGAACTGATACTGCCATGCGATGTCGCGTGTGTCGTAACCGTTCTGATAGAGACCGTTGATGCCAGCGGTAACAACGCCCTCACGGTTGCGTACAACAGGAGTGCCAGAGTTTCCGACTGTCTTGCCATCGTTGCTGTAAAGGCCAGTGCCGTCAGAGAGCTTCACTACCTTGCAGGAAGCATTGCGGTTGGCATCCCATGTGAGGTCAGCATTGAAGCCGTTGCCGGTGTAGTCGTATGTCTGAGTCTTGCTTGCGTCAAAGACAGCGATGAAGTCCTGAATCTCGTAGTTGGCAGTGACGGTGATGTCCTTGTCAACGGTTATAGAGCGTGGGTTTGCGGTAGAGTTGTCCTCCCAGTTCATGAACTTCAGAATCTTAGAGGACTCTGCCTTGAGAGTCACCTGTGTGCCAGCCTCGTACTTGCCGTTGTGGTCGTTAGGAGTGAGTGATACGGAACCGAGAGCGAGGTCGAGGTCGTTCTTTACGATAGCGTCAACAGTATATACAGGGATAGCCTCGAAGACAGCCTTCACGGTCTTGTCGGCATCCATCGTAGCAGTGTATGATGTGCTTGTAGAAAGCTCTGTTCCCTCTGCATCCTGCCATGCTACGAACTTGTAGCCGAAGTTACGCTTTGCAGTGAGGTTTACCTTTGCGTCAGCCTTGTATGAAGGAAGCTCAGGGTCGCGTGAGATGCTACCGCCCTCAGCAGGTGTAGCCTCAGTGGTGAGAGTGTACTTTGTAGTAGCGGCAGCCTTTGCTATCTGGCAGTCGATGTTGAAGTCCTTGAGGACTGTACCAGCAGCGCCAGAGTTGATCCACCAGTAGAAACGGAGATATACAGTGCCGGTGAGTTCCTTGAGAGCAGCGATGTCTGTAGCGTCAATAGTAGTGGCAACATTGTCGGCACCGCATGTCTGGATGTTGGAAATGCTCTTAACGTCGCTCATGTAAAGAGGTGTAGCATCAAGAGCGTCAGAGGTATATACTCCCATCTTGTATGCCGTAGCATTCTTTTCTACGTAGAAGTCACCGAAGATCTTCTGGATGTCGAGCTGATAGCCCTCATCGATGGCAACCTTGAAGCCCCAGAAGATATGGTTGTCGAAGTCCTTTACTGCATTAGCATGCTCTGTACAGTAGTTGCGTACGCGGTCTGGTGCAGCGATGGTTGTTGTTGTGCCGTGTGTCACGTTACCAGCCTTGCTTGAGTAGTTGTTGCATGGACCATTCTCTATAGTAACCTTGACATGCTCTGGTGCTGTGCCCATGAGCTTCTCAGTAGCATCAACGAACTCTGTGCCTGCCTCGTTGAGGTCACGGCCCATTCCGAAGTGGTAGATTGTAGGGTCAACCTCTGGACCTTCGCCTGCAGCAGATGTTGCTACGCCGTGGATAGTCACGTCAGAGAGACATATTGTCTTACCGTTTGCGGCAGCGTTATACCAAGGATAGATACGGAGGTAGAGACGTTCGCCTTCGCCGATCTTTTCTGTTGCAGTGAAGTCAACCTTATAGACTGTGTTGCCAGCCATTGATACGTTAGCATAGATCTGCTGTGGGTCAGAGAAATCTGCGTGTGTAGAGTAGTACATCTTGCAGCGCATGCCTGAACCGCCTGCACCAGCAACGTACATAGAGATTTTGTCAATGTTAATGTCGGTTTCGGCAGGTGCCTGGATACCGAACTGTATGTAGCGTGTTGAAACCTCATCGATTTCGCCTGCAGGCCAGTTTTTGCCTTCGATGCAGTTACGCTGTGTCTTGTGAGCAACATCATATGTACCCTCTGGCCATACGGCAGCTTTGTTGATGGAGTTGTAGTCATTTACAATCATCTGAGCCCATGTCTGATCAACAGCCTCTACAGGACCAGTGATGACAGGCTTGTTGTCTGAAACGAGGGGCCATACTACGCTTACCTCCTGACCTCCTTCAAGTGAGATAACCTCTACGCTGAGTGGCAGTGTGCTTTCCATCTTACCGCATGTAGCCTTGAGAGTGCCAGTGATAGGTGCCTTTCCAGAGCCTGTCACCTTCACGTTGACGGTAGAGATGAGTGTGCTACCTGTATAGTCTATTGTTAAGCTCTGTGAGAATGTCTTGTTGTCAGTAGAGATTGAGAAAGGTGCATCAACGCTGATGGTAACTGTACCTTCAGCTGGTGTGAGACCGAAAGCAGAAATGTTGAACTCCTTGGTAAGCGACTGACCGGAGTAGATCTTGCCCATGTTACCTGATGTAGGAGAGAAGCTGATGTCGCTTGTGAGAAGAATGTCTGCATCAAGTTCCTTCAGTACGGCAGCACGCTTAGCGTCAGTCTCGCCGCCGTTAGCCTGGTTGTGAACGAGCTGTGCGAAGAGGCGTGCTATGAGTGTTGCGCCCATTGCACCTGGGTGTGTTCCGTCATCAGGACAGAAGATGTTGGCAGTGCAGTAAGCATCACCATAATCCTCATACATAGTCTTTGTAGCTGTAGTGAGATCGATGTAAGGAACGTCGTCATACTCAAGGGCAACCTGTTGCATCTGGTATGGGTAGTCCATGCTGTGGTCGTCAGCAGGAATCTTGTTGCCTGTTACTACCTTGCCATCGACAATCTTAGAGAATCCATCGCCGAGGTCATGACGACCGGCACGGTTAACCTTCTTGCCACCGTCATCCTTGAGGTACTTACGGCAGATAGGTCCGCAGAGGATTGGCTTCACGCCCATCTTCTTTGCTTCATCAATGTACGCGCGAAGGTACTTCTTGTAGGTATCGAATGGTGTGGTACCGCGATAATCTACCTGTGCTCCTCCCAGTGCGTTCTCCTCGTCACCGTCAGTACCGCTGGACTTCTCGTCGTTGTGTGCAAACTGAATAATGAGGATGTCGCCAGCAGACATCTGGTTACTACCACCCGTTACGAGCGTAGGCCAGTAAGCTGATTCCTTGTAGAATGATTTACTTGAGGCACCGGACTTGCCACGGTTGTTGACCGTAACATTGTCTGCGTTGAAGAACTGCTGCAGCATCTGTCCCCAGCCACGCTTCGTATCCGTCTCGGCATACGTCTGCATGGTGGAGTCACCGATGGTGTGCAGCTTCTTCTTCGCCTCGATTGTTGATGGTACAGCAAGGAGTGCTGTCATCAAACACATCACGAAAAGTTTGAAAAAGTTTTTGTTCATTTTAGTATTGAGTTAGTGAATTGAAATGCGAAGCAGAATGCGAGTGCAAAGTTACTAGGTTTTAGCGAAACAGAGGTTTAAAAAGCACCCAATCTATGGGGCAAAATTGCTCCATGGATTGGGTGAAAATGTGTCATTAGTGTTGATTTTGAGCACGATAGTCGCTTGGAGACATTCCGAGGCTTACCTTGAAACACTTTGAGAAGTACTTCGGGTCAGAGAAACCGCAAGCGTATGCGATGTCGTTGATGCCGTTGGAGGTGTTCGTAAGCTGCTGGCAGGCACGCTTCATTCGTGCCTCTTTAAGGAAGTCGGCAGGCGTAACACCGAGGATGGACTTCATCTTGCGGTTGAGGCTCGAACGTGATGTTGCCGTTGCGGATGCCATCTCGTCAACACCCACGCTGCTGTCGCCGAGGTTCTCGTCTATGAAGGTCATCAGGCGGCGCATGAAGGCATCGTCCTCGTCGCTGAGGTGTGAGACAACGGTTGTCGTAGTGCCGTCTGTTGCTTTACCACCGGATGGTGCTGTAGCTTCCATCTGCACCTGGCTTTCGGCATTGCCAGCGGTCGATTCTTCGCTGCTGACGGTGGTGTTCTCTGCTGGAGAGGTGGTGTCTGCCGCACTGACGAGCTTAAGGTATGCCTGAAGGTTCTCCTCTCGCTGACGCTCCAGATGGCGGATATACACTACGGTATATGTAATGCCGGAAATGATCAGAATCGTTAATAATATATATATAATGTACGCGAGAGGCGTTTCCCAGAATGTCGGCTCTACGATGATCGTTATCTTCCGCACGTTGTCAACCCATAGTCCTTCGGCATTCGTTGACTTTATCTCAAGAATGTATGTGCCGGGAGCGAGGTTGTAGAAGGTTCTGGAGTGTACCTCCTGCGGCGTTGACCATTCTGCTGTGTCCTTTCCTCCGAAGAAAGCGTCAGCCTCGGTGAAGCGTGTGATGTACTTGATGTGGGTGTTCTCCGTGAACTCCAGTGCCGCATAGCTTATAGTCAAGTCGCGTTCTGCTGGCGAGAGCGTGATGGTATCGTTGCTGTCAACAGCATAGTTGTCGGGTTTCGTCAGCAGCTTGACGCATGTTATGACAATCTTCGGAGTGTTGATTCGCTGATGGAATGCCTGTTCTGGAATCACCATGACACCCGTTTCCATAGACAATAGCCACCTGCCGTCCTTCAGCAGTATCGGTTCTGCATCGGAGAATCGGGTAGGGAAGGAGAAGAAGAAGTCGTTGAAGTTCTCCTTCGTGTCGGTATCTACGTTGAGGCGTGTCAGCTGGTTGTTGCACTGCACGAGAATCTCGTCGCCTACCTCCGTCATTGCTACTGCCACATCCGAACCCATGCCATTGTCGGTTGTATAGTGCTTGAAGTCCAGCTGCTTTGCCGTGAGGTCCTTGGTGAGCAGCATGTTCACGCCACCACTCTCTGTAGAGAGGAACAGCCTTCCCTTGCGGTCGAGGAGCATATCCATTACAGCGCTGCTGCCGAGGCTCTCCTTGCGGTTTGCCTCACGCTTATGTACGTTGAAGGTGATGTTCTGCGGTCTGCCTTTCAGACCTTTTGCCACAACGAAACCTTCCGTCGTGGTGCAGAGCAATACGCTGTCGCCGACAATCATCAGACGGCGGATGCTGGAGTTCTGCTTGTCAAGGGACTTGAAGGTGTTCTGCGGGTTGCGGAATGTCAGCTTCTGAGCCTCCGGATGCTCTATCATGTTAAGACCGCCGACGAAGGTGGCAATCCATAGTCTGCCCTTACGATCTTCCTTTAAGTCATAGATCTCCTGGGAGTTGATGGCCAATCCCCTGGCAATCTCGGCGTTTGTGCCTTTCGTGAAATGCTCTATGGCGAATGTTCCAGGTGCTGTCTCGCGCATACGGAAAAGTCCTTCCGGCTTTGAACCGATCCATATTGTGCCGTTCTTCTGCTGATGCATGCAGAAGACAGGTGCGAAGGTCGTCTGTTCACGATGTATCCTACCATCCTTTCCAAGGTAACCGATGAGGTTTGCGAGGCTATCGAGGACTACCAGCGTGCCGGTATTGCGGCAACCGATCCATATTCTCTTCTTGCTGTCGCGGAAGATGGTGCGCACGATGTCTGTCGGAATACCCTGCAGCATCTGTGCCGGCTGTGTGTAGTTCGAGATTTTCTCCACACCATAAGGTCGCATCAGCCATGTATTCTTCTGCGAATCGGTGAAGACTTGCCTTACGTCGGGGAATGAGAACTCGCCGATGGTGAATGGCTGCGGAGGTGTTACGGTGGTGTCGTAGATAATGCGTGCGTGGTAGCGTTCCTGCGTTGCATCATCGAGTGTCTCGAACTTGTATGTATGCAGGTTGAAACGCCATACGTAGTCGTTGATGACGCAGTAGATATTGCCGTCATCACCGATAATCATGTTCCTGATACGGTCGGAGGTGAGGTCGGCACCATCGCCCGGCTTTGACTTGAACGTGGCAAACTCATAGCCGTCGAAACGGTTGAGGCCGTTCCAAGAGGCAAACCACATGAAGCCTCGCTTGTCCTGGAGTATCTTCGTGACGTGCCATTGCGACATACCGTTATGGTCGTCGTAATGCGTCAGGCGTTGTCTCTGGCCAAGGGTGGCTATAGAGAATGAGAGGGTAAGTATTATGGTTAGTAGTCGTATCATTGATGACGGTTTTGCGGTTTTGCGGTTTTGCGGTTTTGCGGTTTTGTGGTTTTGCGGTTTTGCGGTTTTACGGTTTTGCGGTTTTGCGGTTTTGCGGTTTTGCGGTTATAGTAATATGAATCCCGAGAGAATCCTTCCGCATTTCACATCGCCCTTCTGTTCACGTCTTGCAGAGAAGAAACGCTCATCGGTGAAGGTGTCGATAGGCGAAACGAAGATGTTTTCAGAGGTTAATCCGCAGCGAAGCAGCTGCTGGCGGTTTATCTCTTTGAGGTCGATATGCGGTTTCTGTCCCTCTCCATGCATGTCAGGCATCTCAATGACGTATCTGTCCATGTCGAACCCTTCCTGCCGGAATGTCTCTACCACTTCCCATCCTACCTCAAAACTCTCCTGCGATATGCCGGGACCTATGGCGGCAGTGCAGTCGGCAGGGTTGGTGCCGTAAACCTCCTGCATCCGTGCTATAGCCTTCTCGACGATACGCTTCACCGTACCCTTCCATCCAGCGTGGATGGCAGCAGCGGCATGGTTAGCCTTGTCATAGACAATGACGGGAATGCAGTCGGCGGTGGAGATACCGAGAACCCCCTCCCAGCCGTCAATAGTCTTTACACCCCCTTCAGTTCCCCCGTTTCCCGGGGGACAGAAACCCTGAGGGGAGGAGATATTGGTATGCTGCTGGTTTGTTTGAGAAACTTCTTGGTATTTTGGAGATTGGTATATTACGGCATCGAAACCTTCGAGCTGAGGCTTCTGCTCTTCCCATGGCAAGGCAAGAAACTCTTCTGTAATCTGGAAGATACGGTCGGTATGCGTCTGGTGAGGGTAATAAAGACCCACTCCAGCCCTCGCGTTGGAGGGAGGGAGTATGGGATATGTCTGATGAAGTTCCTTGAACAGCTTCGCCTTATCCCTGCCGACAGTCCTGTCGGTAGTGAATGCAATGATTTTTTCTCCAAGAGAATAATACTCCATATTCGTAACCCTTAGTCAACGTACTCAAAATCTTCAAGATCCTCGATGTCATCCTCGTCGATGTACTCTATCTCGTCCTCGTCAACCTCATCGATGATGCCTATCTCCTCGTCGGCGTTGCGGTCTTCGTCGAACACCTCTGCAGCGAGGTAGCTGAGATCCTTGTCGCGGTGAACGAGAGTATCTTCTGCTATAACGCCCTGAATCTTGTTTGACTCGGAATTGAGCTCCTTCCATAGGATGTCCTTCAGCTCATCAAGTCCCATACCTGTCACGGCAGAGATGAACACCACCTGAAGATCGTCAGGCAGTGACTCCTTGAGCATCTCCATCAGTTCCTCGTCAAGCAGGTCGCACTTTGTGACTGCCAGAACCCTGTGCTTGTTCATCATCTCAGGGTTGAACTGGTTGAGCTCGTTGAGCAGCAGCTCGTACTCCTTCTTGATATCATCCGTATCTCCCGGAACCATGAAGAGCAGCAGTGAGTTGCGCTCAATGTGGCGGAGGAAACGGAGTCCGAGTCCCTTGCCCTCGGCAGCACCCTCTATGATACCCGGGATGTCTGCCATGACAAACGACTGATGGTCTCGATACTCCACGATGCCGAGCGATGGCTCAAGCGTGGTGAATGGGTAGTTCGCTATCTTCGGCTTTGCTGCAGAGAGCGAGGAGAGCAGCGTTGACTTTCCGGCGTTAGGAAGTCCCACGAGACCTACGTCAGCCAACAGTTTCAGCTCCATGATGACGGTCATCTCCTGCATCGGCTCACCCGGCTGCGCATAGCGAGGTGCCTGGTTCGTGGCAGTGCGGAACTGGAAGTTGCCGAGTCCGCCCCTGCCACCTTTCAGCAGCAGAACCTCCTGACCGTCTTCCATAACATCGCAGACATACTTGCCCGTCTCGGCGTTATACACCACCGTACCGCATGGCACGTCGATATATATGTCCTTGCCGTTGGTGCCGTGGCATTTGTCCCTGCCGCCATTGCCGCCGTGCTCAGCGAAGATATGCCGCTGGAAACGAAGGTGCAGCAGAGTCCAGTAGTTGTGGTTGCCGCGAAGGATGATGCTGCCACCCTTGCCGCCATCGCCACCGTCAGGACCGCCATTTGGGTTATACTTTACATGCTTCAGGTGCATGCTGCCTCGACCGCCCTTACCGGAGCGGCACTGTATCTTTACGTAGTCAACGAAGTTACTCTCCATATATTGCTTTCTTTAATAATGTGCAAATTTACAAAAAAAAGTCGGTTCAGCAAAGAAAAAGCATCATTCTTTGCGAATTTTTGCGAAAAAGTTATTACCTTTGCACCACTCTTCGGAAAATCCGGGGAGTTTTTTATTTATTAACCCAATCGTTTAACAAGGTTAAGCGAAGCAAACTAAAAGTATGCAAAAGACAACTTTTGAGCAGCGTTGCAAGGCTTTGCGCTTCCGCCATTTCTCGGGAAAGGGCTATTCCCTCTTCTCATGCATCGGCAAGGAAGTGCTCATCGGCACACTCTCTGTTGCTACCCTCACCAATGCGAAGGCAGAGGGCGTAAGCATCAAGACGGAGCTGGCTGATGGTGAACTGCAGCGTGTGGAGCACAGGCTTGATGATGTGGTCATCACAGGCTCCCGCACCCCTCTCACTCAGGCAGAGGCGGCAAAGATTGTCACTGTAATCTCGCGCGAGGACATTGACCGTGCGGCAGTGACGAGTATCAACGACATTCTTAAATTAGCTACCGGCGTCGATGTCCGTCAGCGTGGTGGCTTTGGGGTACAGACGGACATTTCGGTAAGAGGAGGCAATTTCGACCAGATCACCATTCTTCTTAATGGTGTCAACATCTCCTCACCACAGACAGGACATCTTTCGGCAGACTTCCCACTGAGCCCTGATGACATTCTCCGCGTGGAGGTGCTTCAAGGTCCGGCAGCCCGTGTCTATGGTACGAGTGCCTTCAATGGTGTCGTCAACATCGTGACACGTGGTGCCCAAACCACCAACACCCAACATCCATCACCCACCAACTTCTACGCCACCCTCTCCGGCGGTTCATACGGCTATGCCAATGCCAATGGTGGAGTTCTATTTTCAAAAAGCCTCCCCTCGGGGAGGTTGGAGGGGGCTCCTCGTGCGGTTATTAAGGGGGCTCTATCCGGTGGTTACTCACGTTCCGACGGTGCTACGCCGAACAGCGATTTCACCTCTTCACGCGTGTTCTATAACGGAAGCTACACCACTGACAATCTGCGTGTTGACGCACAGATAGGCTATAGCTACAAACCGTATGACGCCAACACCTTCTATGGTGCTTCGAGCACGGATCAGTGGGAGAGCAACGAGCGTTGGATGGTAGCCCTCAAGGCTGATGCCAAGGTGGGCAAGCTGCACCTCATGCCGCAGGCTTACTGGAACCGTTGGAACGACCATTATCAGTGGCATCGTGGAGTGTCGCCTGCTGGTGAGAACTATCACCAGACGGACGTCTATGGACTCGGCATGAACTCATGGTTCGAGACCTCTCTCGGCAAGACTTCCATCGGATTGGAGATGCGCAATGAGGGCATCTGGTCAACAAACCTCGGCAATGCCATCGAGGAAGATCGCTACCGCAATGTTGGTGGTCATGACGGCAACGACCTCCGTCAGTACGTCAAGCGTGACCAGCGCACCAATGTCTCTGCATTCCTTGAGCACAACATCCTGCTCAACGACTGGACTTTCTCTCTCGGACTCCTTGCCAACCACAACACCGGACTTGATGCCAAGTGGCGCTTCTATCCGGGTGTTGACATAGCATACCGTCCGTCCGACCATTGGAAGATTCTCGCTTCGTGGAGCATGGCACTCCGCATGCCTACCTTCACCGACCTCTATTACAACACTCAGGGCGCGAACATTGAGGGCAACAAGAACCTGAAACCAGAGAAGACCTCTGACCTCCAGCTCGGTACACGCTACACTGGACGTGGATTTATCGGTGAGCTGCAGGCGTTCTACAGCCATAAGACCGACATGATAGACTGGGTCACCACACCTGATTATTATAAGGAGAAGACTCCAGGCGTGAAGACATACATCTTCCATAGCGTCAACTTCAAGTCGAACAATGTGGGCATCGACCTCAACCTGCAGTTCCTGCCACAGGAGATATGGGGCTCGCGCTGTCCTCTCCGCAAGGTAGCAGTGCAGTATTCGTGGCTCAACGAATCGTCGAAGTACGATGTAGAGGTTATGCAGAGCAAGTATGCCATGGAGTATCTCCGCAACAAGCTCGTCATCTCTGCCGACGGTCGCATTGTCAGCAAGCTGAACCTCGGACTTTCGTGGAGACTTCATGACAGGGTAGGGGGCAACAACCCATCCTACGCCCTCGTTGATGGTCGACTCTCATGGGATGCAAAGCATTACTCCCTCTTCGCTGAGGCCACCAACCTCTTCAACCGCCACTACTACGACTACATCTCCATCCCGCAGCCAGGCTTCCAGTTCCAGGCCGGCGTAAAGGTGAGGTTCTAAGTCCGCTTTGATAATAAAAAAAAGGTAATAGTAAACAGAATATAGGAGAATGGTTTCTCTGGTGAACACATATCGCCATAAGAACTGTTCTCCTGTTTCCTATCACCTATAATTCCTTCACTCTAAACACAAAAACTATCGTGTCCGTTTTTTTTGTTGTGTGCGCCCACAAACAGCATACACGTCAAAAACTTATTTAAAAATTTGGTAATGTCAGAATAATTGCGTTTTTTAGAGTTCTTTTAGATATTCCAATATCTGTACTCTCAAAGGCTCAATATCGTAAACTATTACCGAATAAAGCTCATCCTCGTTTATTTGGTAATAGTCATGAACCAACACATGACGCATTCCAGATATTGCCCTCCAATCCGTGTCAGGATGTGTGGCGCAGAATTCTTTTGAAAGCTTATTCGCCGCCTCACCGATAATCATCACGTTCCACGTCAATGCATGTCGGATTATAAAGTCTTCCGACAACTTTTCTATGGTAATTCCAGAAGAAGCAGTCTGAATATTTTGAATTGCCTCAAGGATATGATGCAAACGTTCCGAATCTCTAAGCGGCTCTCTCATAAATTAAGATTTTGTCATGATTAGCACTTTCTTGTGCGAAAGGTAAGAGAGTACCCTCTTTCACCAAATCGACAGATCTGTAAAGCAGATCCTCCAACTCGCAGATCCATTTTGAATGATCCAGCAAGGAGAATTTCTCGCCAGGCGTTATGGCAACAATGATGTCAATATCCGAATCTGCACGTTCTTCCCCTCTACTGAACGACCCGAATATCCACGCCTTGTCAACAGGCTTGGTCTTGAAGTATTCTTTAAGGATATTTACAACATTCTGTTTCATTTTGTTCCTCTTTTGTTTACTTGTGTGCAAAGATACGAACTTTATCTGTAATCACCAAATATTTTCTCTAATTTTTGTAGGTCAGATATAAATAAACACCGAAACGGCCTTGTTGCTTTTCCTATTGTGTGCGCACACAAACAATGTGTGGGCAAAAAAGTCTTTGAGAAATTTGCATGTATCAGAATTGTTTCGTACCTTTGCCACTGCATTCGCAAACTAGCGTTTGCAGACATATTCCTAAAATCCGCAACTATCATCCAATACACGATTAAGGGTAGATTTATG
>CAMADY010000059.1 GCA_945831805.1 uncultured Prevotellaceae bacterium | reverse complement strand
TCAAGCACGGTTCCGTGAGAGGGGAGGGTGAAAGTCCCTCTTCCTACTCGACACAAGAAACAAAGAACGATAATAACAATGGGAAAACTTATAGCAAGCTTCGCTGTTGACCACTCAAACCTTCAGCCGGGCGTTTATCAGTCTCGTCTGGACGACTGCAACGGCACGCCAATCACCACCTACGACATTCGCATGACGAAGCCTAACCACGAACCTGCGATGGCTCCTGCGGCAATCCACACCATAGAGCATATCATAGCTACCTTCCTCCGCAATAACGAGGAGTGGATGGACAATATTGTCTATTGGGGACCGATGGGCTGCCTTACAGGTATGTACCTCATCGTGAAGGGCAACTACCCTTGCGAGGAGATACGCCAGCTGATGATAAAGGCGTATGACCACATGGCGAACTATGAGGGTGAGGTGCCGGGTGCCGCTCCTGCGAACTGCGGCAACTATCTCCTGCATGATCTGCCGATGGCAAAGTGGGAGGCAAAGCGTTATCTTGACCGCCTGAAGAACGAGTTTCATTCGGAGTATCCGGGTATAGCACGTCCGCAGGATGAGGAGGGGCAGACCTTCTTCGATGCATAATACACAAGAATGAAAACGCGTTGCTCTTCCTTTTCGGGTGGAGGAGTAAGTTTAAGGATTTCCTTTGGAACAGAAAAAAAAAGATGTAGAGTAAATCGGAATGATTTGTTCTACATCTTTTTATTTGCTTTATTTACAAGTGATTCGGATGGGATTCGAACCCATGACCCACAGCTTAGAAGGCTGTTGCTCTATCCAGCTGAGCTACCGAACCGACCTATTAAGCAAAATTGCGAGTGCAAAATTACAAAAAAAAAACGGACTATGCAAATTTTTGCTAATCTTTTTATTATTCCGTAACATGAAAAATGTTGCAGGAGAAGCCTTATTCGCTGAGTAGATTGTCGATAAAATCGGTAAGTTCCTTGTCCAGATTCTGCATAAAAGGCGTTCCGAGAATTACGGTGTCTTCATCATCTACAACGAAAATCTCTGCAATATGTTCCCCACTTTCGTTCTCCAGAACATAGTTGTACGGCTTTATGATGCCCAGTTGCGGAGTCTTCTTGTTGAGGGCAGAGCGCAGTGAGTTCTCGACGTTGCGGTAGAATGTCTCAGGAGTGTCGTTGTTGTTGATCCACTGCTCTACAACGCATCGTGTCAGCTCTCGATCTTCATCATCAAACGCCAGCAGGTCGCCTGTTTCCTGAGAGACGTGCAGGTGTATGTCCGTGAAGATTTCCGGTTCCTCTGTGTTAGGGAACTTAGACTCTACCTTCTCCAGAAATCGGAGAATCTGATGTTGCGTTTTCTCGTTCATTGTAGTATGAGTTTATGGTTTATGGAATACCATCAATCAAGATGCAGCCACACCTTGATTGATGGTAGAGTTTTTTTTGAAATTTATCTTCTGCCGTGGCACTGCTTATACTTCATGCCGGAACCGCAAGGGCACAGGTCGTTAGGACGTGGCTCCTTGTCCTTTACGATAGGGATGCGTGGAGGCATCTGCGGTGCAGAAGGGTCGATGTATCCAGGACGGTTCATACCGTCGCGCAGCTGGCTTGGCTGGGGCACTCTCTGCTGAGGTGCAGCAGGTGTGCCATCGGCATTGAGCTCAGGCTTGTTTGTCTGATACTGTGGCTGCTGAGGCTTTGGCTCTTCTATCTCCTGTGGTGCCTGCTGTGGTGCCTGCTCCTTATGTATATGTATGCGCGATAGGGTAGAGCAGATGGTGTCGTTCATCTGGTTGATCATGTTGTCCCACAGCTTCACGGATTCGAGCTTGAAGATAAGCAGTGGATCCTTCTGCTCGTAGCTTGAGTTCTGCACGGAGTGGCGCAGCTCATCGAGCTGGCGGAGGTTCTCCTTCCAGTTGTCGTCGATGGTGTGGAGCATTATCATCTTCTCGAACTGCTTCATGATGTTCGTAGAACCGCAGTCGTAGCATTCCTGAAGGTCGAAAGACATACGGTAAACCATGCGCATGTCGGTGAGAGGTATGAGGATGCGCTCGAAGTTGGCCTCTGGGTTCTCCACAATCTCCTTTACTACAGGTGCTGCCTCCTCTGCCACCTTGTCAACATGCTCCTTGAACTGCTTGATGACAATCTGGAATGCGTCCTCCTCCATCTTCTCGCGGGAGAGTGACGTGAACTGCTCCTCGGTGAATGGGAAGTCCATATAGAACACCTTGAGGAACTGCTCCTTGCAACCGTTGAAGTCGTTGTTGGAAATGATGGAAACGACACGGTCCCAGATGGTGTTGGTGATGTCCATGCCGATACGCTCTCCCATGAGTGCATGGCGACGCTTCTCGTAGATTACGGTACGCTGCTTGTTCATCACATCGTCGTATTCCAGCAGGCGCTTACGTATGCCGAAGTTGTTCTCTTCGACCTTCTTCTGAGCACGCTCGATAGACTTCGAGATCATGTTGTGCTCAATGCGCTCGCCCTCCTCGAATCCGAGACGGTCCATCACCTTTGAGATACGCTCAGAGGCGAAGAGACGCATCAGCTTGTCTTCGAGTGATACGTAGAATACGGATGAACCTGGGTCGCCCTGACGTCCTGCACGACCACGCAGCTGGCGGTCCACACGGCGTGACTCATGACGCTCGGTACCGATGATGGCGAGACCTCCGGCAGCCTTTACTTCCGGTGTGAGCTTGATGTCGGTACCACGACCAGCCATGTTGGTGGCGATGGTTACGGCACCCTTGCCGTTGACGCTCTTACCTGCCTCTGCCACAATCTGTGACTCGCGGGCATGCTCCTTGGCGTTGAGTACGTTGTGAGGAATCTGACGCATGCTGAGCATACGTGAGATGAGCTCAGAGATCTCAACCGATGTAGTGCCGACGAGTACCGGACGGCCTGCGTTGCGCATCTCCTCGATTTCCTCGATGACAGCCTTGTACTTCTCGCGTGCAGTCTTGTACACACGGTCGTTCATATCGTTACGAAGGATAGGCTTATTGGTAGGAATCTCCACTACGTCGAGCTTGTAGATGTCCCAGAACTCACCAGCCTCGGTGGATGCCGTACCGGTCATACCAGAGAGCTTGTGGTACATACGGAAGTAGTTCTGGAGCGTGATGGTAGCGTATGTCTGTGTAGCTGCCTCCACCTTAACGTGCTCCTTAGCCTCTACGGCCTGATGTAGTCCGTCGCTCCAACGGCGACCCTCCATGATACGGCCTGTCTGCTCATCGACAATCTTAACCTGACCATCGAGCACCACGTACTCGTCGTTGATGTTGTAGAGGGAGTAGGCCTTGAGGAGCTGCTGTATGGTGTGAACACGCTCTGACTGAATGGAGAAGTGGTTCATCATCTGGTCTTTCTTTGCCAGACGCTCCTCGTCAGTGATGCCCTTCTCTGCCTCAAGAGCAGAGAGCTGGCTCGTGATATCAGGAATGACAAAGAGCTCGTTGTTGTTGACCTGCTGTGAGAGCCATTCCACACCCTTGTCGGTGAGGTCTGCAGAGTGCATCTTCTCATCGATGACGAAGTAAAGTGGCTCAACGGCCTCTGGCATGCGCTTGTTGTTGTTCTCCATGTAGATGGCCTCTGTCTCAAGAAGTCCCGTCTTGATGCCGTCCTCAGAGAGATACTTCACCAGTGGCGTGTTCTTTGGCAGAGCCTTGTATGAACGGTAGAGAGCAAGGAAACCCTCTGCGGTGAGGTCCTTGTCGTTGTTCTTCTGGCCATCGCTGATCTTCTGCTTCGCCTCGGCAAGAAGTGCGGTGGCGAGCTTACGCTGAACGCCGAAAATCTTCTCTACGAGAGGCTGATACTCCTCAAACATCTGGTCGTCGCCCTTTGGCACCGGACCGCTGATGATAAGAGGTGTACGTGCGTCATCGATAAGCACGGAGTCAACCTCATCGACGATGGCGTAGTTATGCTTGCGCTGAACGAGATCCTGAGGATCCATCGCCATGTTGTCACGCAGATAGTCGAAACCGAACTCGTTGTTCGTACCGAAGGTGATGTCTGCCTGATAAGCCCTGCGACGCTCCTCGGAGTTAGGACGATGCTTGTCGATACAGTCAACGGAGAGTCCATGGAACATGTAGAGAGGTCCCATCCATTCAGAGTCACGCTTTGCGAGGTAGTCGTTGACGGTAACGACGTGTACGCCATTGCCTGTCAGCGCATTGAGGAATACCGGACAGGTGCCGACGAGTGTCTTACCCTCACCGGTAGCCATCTCGGCAATCTTACCCTGATGGAGCACCGTACCGCCGAAGAGCTGCACGTCATAGTGTACCATCTCCCACTTCAGGTCGTTTCCGCCGGCAGTCCAGTGGTTGTGGTATATAGCCTTGTCACCATCGATGGTGATGAAGTCCTTGGTTGGGTCGGAAGCCAGCAGACGGTCGAAGTCGTTAGCCGTAACGATGGTCTCCTCGTTCTCTGTGAAGCGGCGTGCCGTATCCTTGACGATGGAGAAAGCAACAGGATAGACCTCGTCGAGAGCCTCTTCGAGCTTGTCGAGAACCTGCTTCTCAAGCTTGTCTATCTGGTTGAAGATAGGCTCGCGCTCGTCGATAGGGGTCTGCTCGATCTTATCCTTCAGAGCGGCTATCTCTTTCTTCTGCTCAGAAACGGAGTTCTGCACATAGTCCTTGATCTCCTGGCTCTTGGCGCGGAGTTCGTCGTTGGTTAGTTCCTTGATGGCAGGGTAGGCTGCCTTCACTTTGTCCACCAGTGGCTGAATTTTCTTTATGTCACGCGTTGACTTATTGCCAAAGAGCGCTGAAAGAATGGAGTTGAAATTCATATATTTTCTATGTATTGTTTTTATTCGTACCTTGTATAAATGTGCATGTCAATGCAAAAAGTTCTGCAAAAATAATATTTTTTTTCCGTTTACGCAAGCAATTACGCACAATTTTATAACTTTTTATACAAAATGCTGTTCACGGCAAGTAGTGACAAAGCGAGTGCCATAAGGTTCATACCCTCTGCGTATGACTGAATGGCATTACCTGCGAAGAACAACAGGCACAGCATGAGGACCACCTCCCAACGGTGTTTCATCCTGGTCTTCGGGAAGGTAAGGTAGAATATTAGTGGATTGCATATAAGTATCTGTAGATTAGCCCTTACCGTAGGATGCTGAGAGAAAAGCATGAGGAAGAGGAATATGCCGACAATGCCATATACGGAGCATGCTGCAAACTCTGCCCAAGGTGCTCTCTTGTGTGTCTTGCGTTCGTATGTTATCAGTGCCAAAATGGCACAAACGAAGGCTATAGCACAATGTGTGGGTGTGAACGGAACGTCGAACCCATCCGCATGGTATGGCACTCCGGCAGGCAGCACGACGAATGTGGAATCGACAAGTGGGAACTCCTCTACCGTCTTGTGGTCGGAGCTGACGCAGATACGGGCTTCTTCGAAGTCGCGCATCAGCATATCCGGTAAAAACTCCCTCTCGTCGTTACGTGTAGGTTGGTCACTACCCACGCCAAGCAGTATGTCGTTACCCCAGCGTGCCCACGGATGGTCAGCGTTCTTGCCGTGAATGAGGTCTCGGAACGTAATGTGCGACTCCTCCTCGTCATGGTCTGGACACTGGATGAACTCCTGACCTGTCTGAACGGCATGGAAGATAATGTCGCGAGCCTTCGTCGTGCAGTTGTTGTAGTAATAGTTGTAGCGATAGACGGCATTCTGCGGCTCCAGATTCTCCTCCAGCAACATCATGAACCGGCGTTTCTGCTCCGCGTTCATGTTTATCCTCTGCTGATGAACCGCACAGCCGTAGTGACGGTATTCCGCAAGGAAGTCCTGGAAATCATAGACGGCAACGGTATAGTCCGTCAGACCGAAGATGAAGCGCAGTACAAAGAAACTCTCCCTGGAGTCGAAGACACCCCAGTTGACGGCCCAGTCGTGACCCGTCGCCTTGTCCTCTATGCGCACTGCCGTATGTCCGTAGAGGCTATAGACCTCGTCGTGCGGCTCGCAGGTCAGCAGACTTACCTCCATCTGCCCGAATCTGTCGGAGAGGATACTATCGTGCTGCTCTTCTGCCGAAATAGTGTCTAAGCATGTTAAAAGCAGAGCAAAAGATGCAAAAAAAGTCTTAAAAAGCCAAATATTTCGTTTCATGATGCAAAAATAACTCATTTTCTTTACAAAACCTTCGTTTATTTCAATTTTTTTCAATAATTTTGCACCAAATAGCAAAATTTCAACAAAAAGAATGAAAAAATACATCATTTCTCTTGCATTTCTCGCCGTATCGTGCATCGTAATGGCGCAGAGTGGTACAAACTCTCCATACTCGATGTATGGTCTCGGAAAAATAGCAGACCAGTCACAGGGTTTCAACCGTGGTATGAACGGTGTGGGACTGGGTTTCAGGGAGCATAATCAGGTTAACTATCTCAATCCGGCATCCTATTCCGCCATCGACTCCGTAACATTCATCCTCGATGCAGGCATGTCGTTGCAGACAGCCAACTTCAAGGAGGATGGAAAGAGCTACAATGCCAATAATGCAGACTTCGAATATGCCGTGATGTCATTCAGGGCGATGAGGCATCTCGGTGTCAGCGTCGGTATCCTGCCTTATTCCAACGTGGGCTATAACTTCTCTACGCCTCCGCAGTCGGGTGTCAATACCTCGGTGACTAACACTACGAGATACTCCGGTTCGGGTGGTCTCCACCAGTTGTTTATTGGTGCGGGCTATCAGTTCTTCCCAGGATTCTCTGCCGGTTTCAACGCAAGCTACTTCTGGGGATACTTTACGAATGGAAGCGTTACAAGTTTTTCGGAAGCCAATGTACGCAGCATCACTACGCTGTATGCTACAGAGGCACATAGCTACAAGCTCGACTTCGGTGCGCAATATACTCATAAGCTCGGAAATAATGACCAGGCAACCATCGGTGTGACATACAGCCCTGGACACTCTCTCGGCAATACTCCGGAGTGTGCCGTGAGCATCTCTGATACCACTACGGCATATACCTCGGCTACAAAGATTCCTACTCAGCTGGGCGTAGGTCTCACGTGGACTCACAGGAGGAAACTGAAGGTAGGACTCGACTACACCATGATGAAGTGGTCGAGCATATCCGTTACGGAATATGTCGTTCCGAAGACGGGAGAGGTGTTCGGTTATAGCGACAACTACGTGGATCGCCATAAGTTCAACGTCGGTGGAGAATACTGTGCTGACGAGAATTCACGCAACTTCAAGGACCGCATTCGCTATCGCTTCGGTGTGGGCTATGCTACACCTTATTATAAAATACGTAACGGAAACGAGCTGCGCGATGGTGCAAAGGAGATCTCCGTATCTGCCGGTGTAGGCATTCCGATTGTCAACACTTGGAACAACCGTTCTACACTCAACGTAAGCCTCAAGTGGACAAACATGTCTGCCAAGAACCTCCTCACGGAGAATACCCTCATGCTCAACATCGGCTTGACGTTCAACGAACGTTGGTTTGCTAAGTGGAAGTTCGAATAAGATTTGAAGTCACTGCATCTCATAATACTCTCCATCATACTGCTTGCTGCATGCGGTGAGCAGAAGGAGCATACTGCACCTGCTGTAAATCCGCGAGACTCCCTCGCCATGATGGTGTCATACGGTGTCAATACACTTATAAGCGACTCCGGCGTGATGAAGTACCGCATTATCTCCGAGCGATGGGACGTCAACGAGGTGAAGCAGCCGCCACACTGGTATTTTCCAAGAGGAATGTTCATGGAGCAGTTCGACGAGAAGTTTCATGCTGAGGCTTACATTCAGTCAGATACTGCTTACTACTACACCACCCTCAAACTGTGGCATCTCATAGGAAGCGTGAGGGTGAGGACCGTGGATGGAGTGAGGTTCAGCAGCGAGGAACTGTATTGGGATCAGAACCGCCATGAGCTATACTCCAACAAATACTCGCACGTCATATCGCCCGAAAGAGAGATAGAGGGAAACTACTTCACCTCCGACGAGCACATGCAGCATTATACCGTAACGAATACGAAGGGTAACTTCGTGCGGGAGAGCGAGAAGAAGCAGGCTGGGCCTGCCGACAATGCTGCGCCTGTTGACACTACACCAAAACGTGCGCCAGCACAACCACGAAGATAACCCAACACCAACACCCCCCCAACACCAATCACCCAACCCCAACCCCCCAAAATTGGACATACAACTTATCATATTCATACTCATCTCAATGGCGTTCTCTGCATTCTTCTCGGGAATGGAGATTGCCTACGTGTCGAGCAACAGGATGCTGGCAGAGATGAATGGCGATGAGGAGAGCCTTAATCATCGCATCGTAAACTATTTCTATAACCACCCCAACACCTTCGTCAGCACAATGCTCGTGGGCAACAACATTGCACTTGTCATCTACGGAATACTCATTGCGCGACTCTTCGACAGCACAATCTTTGCGGGGCGCTCGGAGGCCTTCACCGTTGCTGCAGACACCATCATTTCCACGTTCATCGTGCTCTTCACGGGAGAATTCCTGCCGAAGACTATTTTCAAGAACAACGCCAATACGCTGCTCAGCGTTTTCGCTATGCCGGCGGCTGTATGCTACTTCGTGCTGTATCCTATATCACGATTCTGCACGCTACTCTCGCGTCTTATGTTGCGACTATGTGGCGTGTCGGTGAAGAAGGAGGCGAAGAAGGAGGAGTTCTCGAAGGTTGACCTCGACTATCTCGTGCAGCAGAGTATCGACAAGGCGGAAGATAATGAGGAAGACATACAGGAGGAGGTGCGCATTTTCCAGAATGCGTTGGAACTGTCTGATACAAAGGTACGTGACTGCATGATACCACGTACAGAGATAAATGCCGTGGAGCTGAAGGCTACACTCGACGAACTCCGTCAGATGTTCATCGAAAGCGGACGCTCCAAGATCATCGTCTATGATGAGGATATCGACAATGTAGTGGGCTACATACACTCTTCTGAACTGTTCCGCATCACTGAGGGCGACTGGCAGTCGCATGTGCGCCAGATGGCCTTCGTGCCTGAGACGATGGCGGCTCGCAAGCTGATGCAGAACCTGCTGCTTCAGAAGGCGTCGATAGCTGTTGTGGTTGATGAGTTTGGTGGTACCAGTGGCATCGTGTCACTTGAGGATGTGGTGGAAGAGATTATCGGTGAGATAGAGGATGAACACGACAGCACAAGCTACGAATGCCGTAAGACTGCCGATGGAGGATACCTCATATCCGGTCGTATGGAGATAGAACGTGTTAATGAGACTCTCGGCATCGAACTTCCGGAAAGTGATGATTATAAGACTGTTGGCGGACTTATTCTCGACCGTCACCAGAGCTTCCCTAAGCTAAACGAAGTGGTGCAGATAGATTCTTGGAAGTGTAAGATTCTTCAGAATACCAAGACGAAAATCGTACTCGTAAAACTGATGCCAAAGGATTCATTCTAACCGAAGCTACTCTTCTCTGACATTCGATACAACGACCCAGGTACTGCCTTTCCCATATTGAGTAAGTCAATGAAATTTCTCACGTAAGGCAATCCCCCATCATCCCACAAGTTGATGGGGGATGCTGAAACACATAAAAATCTCTCTATAATTCCTTATGTCCAAAATCCCCGATGACCTCCTGCAAACCGTTATGCAGATGACAGGTATGTCTCGTAAAGAGGCCGAGAAAGAACTCACAAAGTCTATGAGCGAAATGCTCAATAGTAACATATTCAAGGCTCAAGCCCCTCAGAAGAAAGGCAAGCGAGGAGCGAAGCCCAAATACGACCAGGTTAACTACCCGCATTTCATCCCTTCTGACGACATCAGGAAGTACACCATCCGTGTCTCGCTCAAGGGCATCACTCCTGTCGTTTGGCGCAAGTTTGAGTGTCCGTCCAACATCTCCCTCCGCCATCTTACGGAGTTTCTCATCCTGCTCATGGGATGGAAGAATGAGCACCTCAATCACATTATGCAGGGGCAAAACACCTATTATGTTCCTTACTACCAGCACGACCCTGAGTTGGATTGGGGTGACCATCGCTATCAGGAGGAGTATATGCTCTCCGACCTCCTCAGAGAGAAGGGAAAGACCATCCGCTGGGAATACGATTTTGGCGACTCTTGGATGCACGAGATACGCCTCTCTTCTATAGATGAATACAAGAAGGATGAACCTCACGACATCGTTTTCAAGAGCGGCAAACGCGTCTGTCCTCCCGAAGATTGTGGTGGCGTATGGGGCTACCAAGAACTCCTTGAACTCCACGAAAAGCGTAAGTCACGCAAGCGTCTGACCTCTGAAGAGAAAGAGCGTCTCGAATGGTACGGCATAGATAAGGATTATGATCCCGATGAGGACTTTGACGAATACATGTGCATGGATATTTGTGACGATTTCTCCTGGGATGAAGATAACGATTCCACTCCAATTGCCTGTAGAGGTAAAAGTCCCATCGAACATTATGGAATGGGAGACGAACTCCTCAAAGGCGTAGAAGATGCTGAGATCATAGACGAAGATGCCACCGTTCCTGTTGGTTCTCCATCGGGTTTTACCACTTCTCCTCTCTACGATGAAGTCCTCCATCTCGCCTTCCGTCTTCGCGAACTCGAACCATGGTTGGACCTCGATGATTCTGACGTCTATGCTGTAAAGATGCAGGATGGCTCCGAGATCTACATTGCCACCATGGGTAATGCCGGAGGAATGAAGGACGTACAGTTCTACGATGGTGCCGAGAGCTTCCAGCAGTATCTTTCTTTCTTGAAGGGACAGGAAATGCCACATTTCGAACTGATGGACACTCACAATTGGGCAAATTATGTATCCATCGTCTTCCTTGACAATATGAATGATGCTGCTGATCCCGAAAACTATGCCCACCTCAGGCAATGGGCGAATACACATGACGAAACTATCCTTCCCGACTGTGGCTACCCCTTCATCCAGCGCTATCGTACACATCGCTATCTGTCCATGATGCTCAATGACGAGCAGGGACTCCTCCGTCTCAAGGAAGCCCTCGAAGCCGTCCTCTGGCTCAGCCAGCAGCTCCTTGATGCCGATGATTTCACCACCCTCGGCTTTGTAGATGGTAAGTACCCCACCGAAAAGGGTGGCAAGGTAGTGCCTCTCGTCATCAAGACTCCAGAAGGCTACAAACTCGAGCGCACCAAACTACCGGGACTCTCTAAGAATTTCCCAACTGTCACCCTCCCTGAACCCGAACTCCAGCCTCTCCGCTTCCTCCAGAAGAGTGGTACCCAATACTGCCGACTCATCCACCTTCCAGGATTCATCGGAAGCGAAGATGACCGGGAGCATTCCTATTCCGCCCTCGTTCTTGTGTGCATCAACAAGAATGACGACAGAGCGAGTATGACCGAAGCATGTGAAATGTCCGATGATTATGAACGCGACACCCTCCGCCAATATATAAATAAGGTGAAAAGTGAAGGCCATTTGCCCCAACGCATCATCACAGACCACCCTCGCACATATTCCTTCCTCAAGCACTTCTGTCAATCCCTCGGCATCATCCTCGAACTCAAGCGCACTCGCATCCCCCAACTGACCCGCCTCTGTTCGTACTTGTACGAAATGGATGAGTGACCATTAGCAAATATTGTTGTCCGCTAAAAATGAAAAGTCAGTTTGAACCCATTGTCGTTCAATGAATTCAAACAACAATAATTGGTAACAAATGTTTGGCCGTATTCGAGTTCGAAAGGACTCGGGTACGGCTTTTTGTGTTTCCACTCCCAGGAGGAGGGAAAGTTTCCTCGGACGGGTTGAGTGGAACTGCTTGAGGGATTCATATTGTAGTTATGTTTCATACTTGTAATGGTGTTTGGTGGGAAAAATCAAGCGTGGATGCAACTTTTTCGGGATGTTTTGATGTTATTTCAATTTATTTTATTATATTTGCGCCAGAATTAAAACATATTGAGTTATGTCAGAGTATAATCAGATAAAAGTAGTGCTTGTAAAGAAGAAGAGAACGGGTAAGTGGCTTGCTGAGCAGATCGGCAAGAGCAGTTGTACCGTGAGCAAATGGTGTTCGAATGCTGCACAACCGGATATCCCGACCTTGTCCAGGATTGCTGAGGTTCTCGAAGTCGATATCAGGGATCTGCTTGTGGGGAATGAGGGGTAGATTGATTGCAGATGACCTTATTGTGCAACAATATACAAAACGACAGTGATATAATGAAAACTGAAGATATAAAGGATTTATTCGATAAATTCGAATCCATTGCATGTGAGTACCAGGGGGGTGAATGCTGGAGTGCTCGCGAATTATGTGGCTTGCTTGGATATGCCAAGTGAGAACGATTTGAAGGTGTTATAGCAAGAGCCAAAGAAGCTTGTGAGAATGCAGGAGTCAATCCTTCAGACCATTTTCCCAGCGCCGGGAAAATGGTCGAACTCGGAAGTGGTTCTGTTTACATAGTTGCAGCCTAGCATTTGACGAGATGACCGTGCTGCCGAAGAAGTAGTCATATCGGATATAGTAATCATTAGTATAAGAAATGTCAATCTGGGATAAGATACAGGAACTGATGGGGACTTCGGAAGTGCAGGCTTCTGAGGGTGCAGAAGTTCATGCTCCTAAGCGTGATGCTTCCCGCTATGCTTTTGTGGATGTGGAAGTGGGCATGAGGGATAAGAAGGTGCATGATGTTGGGGCTTTGCGCTCGGATGGTGCTACTTTTCATGCCGGAGATAAGCGTGGGGTATTGGCGTTTCTTGCAGATGTGGATTTCGTATGCGGGCACAATATCATTCATCATGATGCAAAATATCTGTTGGGGGAAGAAACTGGCAAGTGGGCATTGGTTGATACGCTTTACGTGTCGCCCCTGTTGTTCCCCGAGCGTCCTTACCATAGGTTACTGAAGGATGACAAATTGATGAGCGAGCAGATGAATAATCCTGTCAATGACTGCGAGAAGGCTCGCGATCTGTTGATGGATGAGGTGGCTCGATGGAATGGTTTGCCCGAGACGAAAAGGACGATTTATGCTACTTTGCTATATGATATTCCGGAGTTCAGAGGATTCCTTGAATTCGTAGGGGCAACAGCAGGAGACAAGGCACAACTTGCACCATTGATCCGTGAGGAATACAAGGACAAGATGTGCGCGAATGCAGATGTAGATGTCATCATTCGCGAACAGCCTGTTGAGTTGGCGTATGCCCTCGCCCTGATTGATACAACTGATTACCGCTCTATCACTCCGGCATGGGTGCTCTACAACTATCCGAACGTGGAGAATGTGGTGAAGCGTTTGAGACATACACGTTGTGAGGAGGGATGTGCGTATTGCCGCAAAGATCTTGATGTGCACTACAACTTGAAGCAGTTCTTTGGGTATGATGAGTTCCGCACCTACGAAGGTGAACCTCTGCAGGAGAATGCTGCAAGAGCTGCTGTGGAGGGCAAATCGTTGTTGGCTATCTTCCCGACCGGTGGCGGCAAATCGCTCACCTTTCAGTTGCCAGCTTTGATGGAAGGTCGTTCGGTGCATGGACTTACTGTGGTCATCTCGCCTCTTCAGTCGTTGATGAAAGACCAGGTGGATAACCTTGCCGAACGAGGCATTACGGATGCTGTCACCATAAACGGACTGCTTGATCCTATCAGTCGTTCGCTCGCTATTCAACGCGTACAGGATGGTGATGCCTCTCTGCTCTACATTGCCCCCGAGATGCTCAGGTCGAAGACTATAGAGAAAATCCTGCTGGCGCGACATGTTGTGCGATTCGTGATAGACGAAGCCCATTGCTTCTCGTCATGGGGACAAGACTTCCGTGTGGATTACCTCTACATCGGCAAGTTCATCAGCGAATACCAGAAAAAGAAACAATGTAAGGCTCCAATTCCTGTTTCGTGCTTTACGGCAACAGCCAAACAGAAGGTTGTGCAGGATATCTGCGACTATTTCAAACAGACGCTCGACCTTGACCTCCAGCTCTTTGCATCAACGGCTTCGCGCACCAATCTCCGTTATTCCGTCATCCATGCCGATACCGATGAAGACAAATATACGAAACTTCGCCAACTGATAGCAGAGAACAATCAGCCGACCATCGTGTATGTTTCGCGAACGAAACGCACCAAGCTGCTTGCAGAGAAACTGACACGTGACGGCTACAAGGCATTGCCCTTCAATGGGCAAATGGATGCGGACGACAAGATTGCCAACCAAGATGCTTTCATGTCGGACAAGGTACGCATCATTGTGGCAACCTCGGCCTTTGGTATGGGTGTGGATAAGAGCGATGTGGGATTGGTGGTACACTATGACATCTCCGACTCGCTGGAGAACTATGTGCAGGAGGCCGGTCGTGCAGGTCGCGACCCGCATCTTGAGGCACGTTGCTTTGTGCTCTATAGTGATGCTGACCTTGACAAACATTTTATCCTGCTCAACCAGACCAAGCTGAGTATCAGTGAGATTCAGCAAGTATGGAAGGCTGTCAAGGACCTCACCAAACAACGAATGCGTGCCTGTTGCTCGGCACTTGAGATAGCACGAAAGGCAGGTTGGGACGATTCTGTTTCGGACATTGAGACACGTGTACGAACTGCCATTTCCGCCCTCGAACAAGCGGGTTACCTGGAACGCGGAAACAATGTGCCACACGTGTATGCCACCGGTATTACGGTGAAGAATATGGACGAAGCTCGCAAACGCATCACAGAGTCATTGCTTTTTGAGAATGATGAAGTGGAAAAGGCTGTTCGCATCATCAAGTCGCTCATCTCGCAGAAACATATTGCCAAGGCGCAAGATGCTGAGGCAGAGTCGCGTGTGGATTATCTGGCCGATATTCTTGGTTTGAGCAAGAGCGAGGTGGTGTCGGCCGTAGAACGAATGCGTCAAGAGGGAATCTTGGCCGACACGAAGGATATTTCTGCCTATCTGCAGGATGCTGATGTGTCGGAGAATAAGTCGAAACGTCTGCTGGATCGCTTTACGAGGTTGGAACGCTACATTCTCAGTCAGATACCCGATGATTCACTCCGCATCTCCTGCAAGCAGTTGAATGATAACGCCCAGAACGAAGGCGTTACAACGGCAACGGAGAAGGATATCCGCACGTTGTTGTACTTCCTTACGGTCAAAGGTTACACCCGAAAGAAGGAAGATGCTGCCCACAACCTCGAGGTGAAGCGTCAGGCGGATATGGAAGTTACCCTGAAGCGTTTCGAAAAACGACTGGAGATTTGTCAGTTTGCCGTGGAGTGGCTTTACGGACATGTGACTGATACGACTGCGGAAGAAGCTCAAAAGAAAGGGATTCAATTCTCTGTTGTGGAATTGCTCAACGACTTTAAGGCACAGGGGCAGAACCTTTTTGGGGTGTTACAGGATGTGCAGTTGGAGGATGTGGAGGAAGCGTTGCTTTACCTCTCGAAGATTGGTGCACTGAAGTTGGAGGGCGGTTTCCTGGTGCTCTACAACGCCATGGATATTCGTCGCATCAAGGACAACCGTCTGCGATACAAGCAGGACGATTATCGCATGCTGAATGAATTCTACAAGCAGAAGATTCAGCAGGTTCACATCGTGGGTGAATACGCCAACCTGATGGTGCGTGATTACGATGCTGCCCTTCAGTATGTGCAGGACTATTTCCAGATGGATTACAAACGTTTTGTGGCAAAGTATTTCAAGGGAAAGAGGGTGCAGGAGATTGAGCGCAACGTCACACCGGAAAAGTTTGTTCAACTCTTTGGTGCTTTGTCGGAAAAGCAGATGCAGATTATCTCCGACAAGGATTCCCGTTGCATTGTTGTGGCGGCAGGTCCCGGAAGCGGTAAGACGCGAGTGCTGGTACATAAACTGGCATCTCTGCTACTACTGGAGGATGTCAAGCACGAGCAGTTGCTGATGCTCACCTTCTCGCGTGCAGCTGCCATAGAGTTCAAGCAGCGACTGATGGGGCTTATCGGCAATGCCGCCCATTTTGTGGAAATCAAGACGTTCCATTCCTATTGCTTTGACCTGCTTGGTAGAATCGGCAATCTGGACGATGCCAAGGATGTTGTGGGACGTGCAGCACAGATGATCAACGAGGGTGAGGTAGAGCCGAACCGTATTGCCAAGACAGTACTGGTGATTGACGAAGCGCAGGATATGAGTGCGGAGGAATTTGCCCTCGTGCGTGCACTGATGGCTGCCAACGAAGAAATGCGCGTGATTGCTGTGGGCGATGATGATCAGAATATCTACGAGTTCCGCGGTTCGAATTCGGCTTACATGGCTCAGTTGCTGAAGGAGTCCGAAGGAACGTTTGTGGAGATGACCGAGAACTACCGCAGTAGCCAGCGTGTGGTCAGCTTTGCCAATGCCTTCGTGCAAGGTATTCGCAATCGTATGAAGAGTGTGCCTATCGTGTCCATGAGTTCGGCAGAAGGGCTGGTGCACGTCACACATCATACTTCATCCTGTATGTTTGAACCCCTTGTGAACGAACTGCTACGTCTTCGTCATGGGGGGACAATTTGTGTCCTAACCCAGACGAATGAAGAGGCGGTTATTCTTGTGGCGCTCTTGCGAAAGCATGGGCTCCAGAGCAAGTTGATTCAGAGTATGGACGGTTTCCGTTTCTGGAATATGGCGGAGGTGCGTTTGTTCCTGAAATACATCGATGGCAAGACGCGAACTCCTATGATAGCCGATGAGGTGTGGGAGGAAGCAAAACGCAAGACGTATGATGCATACCAGGCGTCCGAGAGTCTTCATTATCTCAAACGTTGCATCGAACTGTTTGAACTGACCAATAGAGCAAAATATCTGACTGACTTCAAGGAGTTTGTCTATGAATCTTCGATAGAGGACTTCTGCGACCTCACTGGAGCCGATGTGGTCGTTTCGACAATTCACAAATCGAAGGGACGCGAGTTTGATGATGTTTACATGCTGCTGACCGGACCTCGTCACATCACGGACGATGAACTTCGCCGTTACTATGTGGGCCTGACGCGCGCCAAACAACGACTGTTCATTCATGCCAACTTCCCGCTTTTCGACCGTCTGCCAGCGGATAGAAAGATGGCAGACCAACATCACTATGAGATGCCGGACGAGATAGTGCTCCAACTCTCACATCGTGACGTCAACCTTGGCTTTTTCAAACAAAGAAAGAAGGAGATCCTCTCGTTGCGCGCTGGCGAACAACTCCGTTTCTGCAATAATTACATATACGACACCAAAACCAATCTTTCGGTAGCTCAACTCTCCCAGCGAATGCAAAACGATCTCCTCGTATGGGCAGAAAAAGGCTATGAAGTTACATCAGCCACCATCCGCTTTATCGTAGCGTGGCGTCCCAAAGATGCTACAAAAGAAGAGAAAGAACACGCAGTGTTGTTGGTGGATTTGGGGTTAACGAAGGTGTAGAATCGCCCTTGTAACCGTCTCTTCACCAAGGCTCTACCCAGCTGGATGGTGGAAATTTGCACAAAGAGTGCCCCTGTGTGCATGAGCAAGAAATTGCAAAAGCAGAAAAGGTCATAGAATCTATTGCTACACGCAAACATAAAAAATATCATAGTAATAATGAAAAATAACCGCACATGGCTTGCCTTTGCCAATCGAAAAAGGTGCAGACATGCTGATGCTATCCACACCCTTGGATTTATCAGTTGGAGAATGGGAAGAGCACGCTTCGCCATTGGTGATGTGGTGTATCTCT
>CAMADY010000058.1 GCA_945831805.1 uncultured Prevotellaceae bacterium | reverse complement strand
CTGAACGAAGAGGCTTGGGGACTCAAGAAGATGGCTTATGCTATTGACAAGAAGTCAACAGGTTTCTACAACCTCGTTGAGTTCAAGGCTGAGCCAGAAGTTATTGCAACTCTCGAAACAGCTTATCGCCGTGAAGAGAAAGTTATTCGTTTCATGACAGTGAAGCTCGACAAGTATGCTTCTGCATATGCAGAGAAGCGTCGTGCTAAGCTCGCAAAAAAGGAGGAGGCTTAAACCATGGCAGAAAATTCAGAAATCCGTTATCTGACCGCACCAACGATCGACACTAAGAAGAAAAAGTATTGCCGTTTCAAGAAGAGCGGTATCAAGTACATCGACTATAAGGATCCTGAGTTCCTGAAGAAGTTCCTCAACGAGCAGGGTAAGATCCTTCCACGTCGTATCACAGGCACTTCTCTGAAGTATCAGCGTCGTGTGGCACAGGCTGTTAAGCGTGCTCGCCAGATCGCACTGCTTCCTTATGTAACCGATTTGATGAAGTAATTAAAAAAGGAGGATTACACAATGGAAATTATACTTAAAGAAGATATCATCGGTCTTGGATACAAGAACGATATCGTGAATGTAAAGAACGGTTACGGTCGTAACTACCTCATCCCTACAGGCAAGGCTATCATTGCTTCTGCTTCTGCTAAGAAGGTACTCGCTGAGAATCTCAAGCAGCAGGCTCACAAGCTCGCAGCTATCCTTGCTAACGCTCAGAAGGAGGCAGAGAAGCTCAATGGTGTTGCTGTTGAGGTTGCTGCTAAGGTTTCTGCTACTGGCGTTCTCTATGGTTCTGTAACATCTGCTACAGTTGCTGAGGAGCTCGCTAAGAAGGGTATTGAGATTGACCGCAAGCGCATCATCATGAAGGACATCAAGACCGTTGGTGCATACGTTGCAACAGCAGTATTCCACAAGGAAGTAAAGGTTGAGATTCCTGTTACAGTCATCGCTGAGGGTCAGACAGAGGCTCCTAAGGCTGAGGTTGCTCCTGTAAAGGAGGCTCCAGTTGTTGAGACACCAGCAGAGGAGACAGCAGAGTAATTATCTACTCGAAAAAAATACACATTAGATATATTATCCCGATTGTCAATTCTGGTAATCGGGATTTTTTAATAATAACAATTTTTCCCCTATAACCACCAAAGGGTTTAAACTACCTCGATTTAATATGAGGATTAAGGTGGATTTTTATGAAAGCATTTGTTTTTCCTGGTCAGGGAGCCCAGTTCACAGGTATGGGCAAAGACCTCTATGATTCCAATCCAAAGGCAAAGGAACTTTTCGATAAGGCAAACGAGATTCTCGGATTCGAGATTACAAAGATAATGTTCGAAGGCACAGCAGAAGAGCTGAAGCAGACAAAGGTGACACAGCCTGCAGTATTCCTTCATTCTGTCATCAAGGCTATCTGCCTCGGCGAAGAGTTTGATGCTGATATGGTTGGCGGTCACTCTCTTGGTGAGTTCTCTGCACTTGTTGCTGCTGGTGCTATGACATTCGAAGATGGTCTGAAGCTTGTTTCTCAGCGTGCTCAGGCAATGCAGAAGGCTTGTGAGGCTGCTCCTTCTACAATGGCTGCAATCATCGGTCTTCCTGATGAGAAGATTGAGGAGATCTGTGCATCTATCTCTAAGCCAGGCAATATCGTTGTATGTGCAAACTACAATAACCCTGGCCAGCTTGTTATTTCTGGTAATAAGGAGGCTATCGCCGAGGCTTGCGAAGCTCTCAAGGAGGCTGGAGCTAAGCGTGCCCTCCCACTCCCTGTCGGAGGTGCGTTCCACTCACCACTCATGCAGCCAGCAAAGGATGAGCTTCAGGCTGCTATTGAGGCAACAACATTCTCTAACCCACGCATCCCTGTATATCAGAATGTTGACGCCAAGGCACACACTGACGCTGAGGAGATCAAGCAGAACCTCATCGCACAGCTCACAGCTCCTGTAAAATGGACCTACGAGGTTCAGGCTATGCTTGAGGCTGGTGCTCGCAATTTCGTGGAATGCGGTCCTGGCAAGGCTCTTCAGGGCATGATCCTAAAGATTGCAAAGGGCGTTGAAGGCGTAACAATCGAGGGCATTTCTTAATTTCTAGCAGGTCTGGCATTACTATAATACTTAGACACACTAGTTCTAGAACTCTAATGAACAACAAGATAATTATCTATCAGATCTTCACTCGACTCTTTGGCAACCGCAATACTACCCGCAAGCCTTGGGGAACACTTAAGGAGAACGGAAGTGGCAAGTTCAAGGATTTCGACCAAAAGACTCTGAAACACTTTAAAGACATGGGTATCTCTCACGTGTGGTACACGGGAGTGATACGCCATGCTTCTCATACCGACTACTCTGCCAACGGCATTCCTACACAGCACCCAGCTGTTGTAAAAGGTAAGGCAGGCTCACCATACGCCATCTGCGACTACTACGACGTTGATCCAGACCTTGCTGTCAAGGTTGATGACCGTATGAAGGAGTTTGAGGCACTCGTAGCTCGTACTCACAAGGCAGGACTGAAGGTCATCACTGACTTCGTACCAAACCATGTGTCTCGTCAGTATCTCTCTATCGCCAAGCCGGAGGGAATCATAGATCTCGGTGCTGATGACGATAAGGAGAACGGCTTTGATCCGCAGAACAACTTCTATTACTGTCCGGGTTGTAATCTTGAGGCATGGTTTGACATGCGCAAGGGCGTAGTTTCTGAGGATGCAGACATAAACATCCCTGAGGAGGCGTATAGAGAATCCCCTGCAAAGGCAACAGGCAACGATCACTTTGACAACCATCCAGGACAGAATGACTGGTATGAGACCGTAAAGCTCAACTACGGCATCGACTACTGGACAGGTTTCGGACATTTCGATCCTGTGCCAAAGACATGGCAGCGCATGCTCGACATACTGCTCTTCTGGGCTGCGAAAGGCATAGACGGCTTCCGTTGTGATATGGCGGAGATGGTTCCTACTGCTTTCTGGGCTTGGGCTACAGAGAAAGTCAAGAAGGCTTATCCTGAGATAATCTTCATCGGTGAGGTCTATGACCCACACCAGTACCGCAACTATATCAGCTCTGGCTTCGACTATCTCTACGACAAGGTAGGCATGTACGACACCATGCGCAGCGCTATCTGCGGACATGGCTCGGCTTATGGCATCACGGGAGCATGGCAGAGCGTTGACGACATCAAGTCACACATGCTCTACTTCCTTGAGAACCACGATGAACAGCGTGTAGCATCCGACTTCTTCGCAGGTTCAGCAGAGAAGGCAATACCAGGTCTTGTAGCATCTGTTCTCATGCAGGCTAATCCGTTTATGCTCTATGCTGCTGAAGAATACGGTGAGAAGGGTATGGACGAAGAGGGCTTCTCTGGTCGCGATGGCCGCACCACGATCTTCGACTACTGGAGCATTGACACTCTCTGTCGTGCAAGCGAGGACAAGCTGACGGACGAGGAGAAGTATATTTATAATGTACACGAGAAGGTGCTGAAGATTGCACGCAATGAGAAGGCTATTGACGGTGATTTCTACGATCTGATGTATGCCAACAACACTGCGCACTTCAACGTCAACGAGCACTACGCATTCCTCCGCAAGGGTGGCAATGACATGCTCCTTGTAGTCTGTAACTTCTCTCACAATGCAGTGGACATTGATGTCAACATTCCTGCACATGCAGTAGAGTATCTCTCTATTCCTGAAAAGACATACGATGCTGTTGACCTCCTCACCAATGAGAACGCAAAACTCACTGTAAAGCGTGACGAGAGTGTCAACATGACAGTACAGCCATACAGCGCAAGAGTGTGGAAGTTCGACATCTCCAACAAGCCAGCAGCCAAGAAGGCACCTGCTGCCAAGAAAGCTTCTTCAACGAAGAAGGCAACAACTGCCAAGAAGACTACTGCTAAAACAACAACAAAGAAGTAAATGGAAAAAGTAATACTTACAGGCGACCGTCCTACCGGTAAGCTTCACATTGGACATTACGTAGGATCACTTCGCCGTCGCGTAGAGCTTCAGAATTCTGGTGAGTTCGATAAGATATTCATTATGATTGCTGATGCACAGGCACTTACAGACAACTTCGACAATCCGGAGAAAGTACGTCAGAACATCATTGAGGTGGCGCTTGACTATCTCTCAGCAGGTCTTGACCCAGAGAAAAGCAACATCTTCATACAGTCTGCCGTACCAGAGCTGACAGAACTCACGTTCTACTATATGAATCTCGTCAGCGTTCAGCGTCTTCAGCGTAACCCTACCGTAAAGACTGAGCTTGAGATGCGTAAGTTCGAGGGTGGCACACCAACAGGTTTCTTCTGCTATCCTATCTCGCAGGCTGCCGACATCACCCTCTTCAAAGCTACTACAGTACCTGTTGGCGAGGACCAGCGTCCAATGCTTGAGCAGACGAACGAGATAGTGCGCCGCTTCAATCACATCTACGGTGAGACACTCGTTGAGCCAAAGATTCTCCTGCCAGATAATGCAGCATGTCTTCGTCTCCCTGGCACTGACGGAAAGGCTAAGATGTCAAAGTCACTCGGCAATTGCATATACCTTTCCGATGATCCTAAGACTCTGAAGAAGAAGGTTAACTCAATGTTCACTGACCCACTCCACCTCAATATCGATGATCCTGGACACCTTCAGGGAACATACACCGATGAGGAAGGTGTGGAACACGAATATCAGAACACAGTATTCATATACCTTGACGCATTCTGTCAGGACTCCGATTTCGAGAAGTTCCTCCCACAGTACAAGAACCTTGACGAGATGAAGGCGCATTATTGCAAAGGTGGTCTCGGTGACGGACACTGCAAGAAGTTCCTCCTCAACGTTCTCAACGACCGTCTAGAGCCTATGCGTGAGCGTCGTCACTATTGGGAGCAGCGCATCCCTGAGGTCTATGAGATTCTCCGCAAGGGTACAGAGGCAGCACGTCAGCGTGGCATTCAGACACTCAATGAAGTCAAAAAGGCTATGCAGATAAACTACTTTGAGGACAAAGAACTTATAGAACAGCAAGCCAAGTTCTATGCAGAAAAGAAATAATTGTAGATTTTTAATTCACAATTGAATAAATGATCTGGTTATTACTCGCATTCCTATCAGCCGCACTGCTCGGCTTTTACGATGTGTTCAAGAAACAATCACTTAAGGAGAACGCCGTCATACCGGTGCTTCTCCTTAATACTTTCTTCAGCAGCATCATCTTCCTGCCATTCATCTATCTGTCACACATTGGGCAGATAGAAACTTCCAGCATCTACTATTGCACAGATTGGACGTGGCACGAACAGCAGTATATCGTCATCAAGGCTTTCATAGTTCTCTCGTCATGGCTCTTCGCATACTTCGGACTGAAGCATCTGCCGCTGACTATCGTAGGACCTATCAACGCTACACGACCTGTCATGGTACTTGTCGGCGCACTCACATTCTTCGGAGAACATCTGAATATGTGGCAATGGGCGGGTGTTATCGTAGCAATCCTGAGTTTCTTCTTGCTTTCAAGAGCGGGCAAGAAGGAGGGTCTCGACTTCAAGCACAATAAATGGATATTTTTTGTTGTTCTAGGTAATATAATCGGTGCATGTTCTGGACTCTACGACAAATTCCTAATGGCAAATCCAGACAATGGCGGTGTTGGACTAAACAAAATGGCCGTGCAGTCATGGTATAACATCTACCAGTTCTTCATGATGGCAGCTATGCTTTTGCTTCTATGGTGGCCTACACGCAAAAAGACTACACCATTCCAATGGCACTGGTGCATACCCCTCATCAGCATATTCCTCTCTGCTGCAGACTTTGTGTATTTCTATGCCCTCGGAATTGATGGAGCTATGATAAGTGTTGTTTCAATGGTTCGTCGAGGCAGTGTTGTCGTTAGTTTCCTATGTGGTGCATTGTTCTTCCACGAAAAGAATCTACGTCGCAAGTTCTTTGATTTACTTCTTGTCATCCTCTCTATGCTCCTTCTATACATTGGGGCAAAGTAAGACAGACTCAATGATACAAAAAAGTTCCACGTTGTCAGATATGACTTCGTGGAACTTTTATTTTAGAATCGAGTGACTAATAAATAGTCTATACTTTGAATGTTTATAACCATATCTAACCAAGCACTGCTGGATTAACACAGAACTTTGTTATACCCTCGTTGATAAAACCAACAATCTGGTTTGCAGCTGCGAGACCAGCATTGGTGTTTGCCTCTGCTGTCTGAGCCCCCATCTTCTTAGGTGTTGCAAAGTAGCGACCCTCAAACTTAGCAAATTCGGCATCAGCGTCTGGTTTGATGTCAGAGATATACTTGAGGTCTGTACGCTCTGCCATAAGTTCGATAAGTCCAGCCTCGTCGATAACCTCCTTGCGGGCTGTGTTGATAAGGATAGCGTTCTTCTTCATTGTAGAACACAGTGCCTTGTTGATAGACTGCTTTGTCTCAGCTGTTGCAGGTATGTGGAGAGAAACGATGTCTGCCTCCTGGAAGAGCTCTGCCTGAGAAGCGCAAGCCTTAACGCCTGCTGCCTCGATAACGTCTGCTGGACAGTATGCGTCGTATGCACAAACTTCCATTCCGAAACCCTTAGCAATACGTGCAACATTGCGACCAACGTTACCAAAAGCGAGGATACCGAGCTTTTTACCCATAAGTTCAGAACCTGCCTTGCCGTTATAGAAGTTACGAACAGCATAAACGAGAAGACCGAGAACGAGCTCTGCTACTGCGTTAGCATTCTGACCTGGAGTATTCATAACTACTACATTGTGAGCTGTAGCAGCATCAAGGTCAACGTTATCATAACCTGCACCAGCACGTACAACAATCTTCAGGTTCTTTGCTGCATCCATTACCTCTGCATCAATTTTATCAGAGCGGATAATGATAGCGTCAACGTCTGCAACAGCCTCAAGGAGCTGTGACTTCTCCGTATATTTCTCAAGGAGTGCGAGCTCGAAGCCTGCCTTCTCGATGATTTCCTTAATGCCAGCTACAGCAGGTGCTGCAAATGGCTTCTCGGTTGCGATTAATACTTTTGCCATATAATCCATTTTATTTTGCTAGTTATTCTAAAAAACTAGACATCCTAGATGAGAACTAGAATGTCTAGAATACTATTTTATCTGGAGATTAGTGCATTGCCTCGAACTCCTGCATGCACTTAACAAGTGCCTCAACACCTTCTACAGACATTGCATTGTAGCAAGAAGCGCGGAAGCCACCAACGTCGCGATGACCCTTGACGCCAACCATACCCTTTGAAGTAGCAAAGTCGAGGAAGTCCTTCTCAAGCTCCTTATACTCTTCCTTAAGTACGAAAGTGATGTTCATGAGTGAACGGCTGTCCTTCTCTGCTGTACCAACGAAGAGCTTGTTGCGGTCAATCTCTGCATAGAGGATCTCAGCACGCTTCTCTGCAAGTTCCTGCATTGCCTTTACGCCACCATGAGCCTTCATATAGCGGAGGTTCATGAGTGCAGAGTAGATAGGCACTACTGGAGGTGTGTTGAACATCGAACCCTTCTTGACGTGTGTACGGTAGTCGAGCATTGTTGGGATATGACGAGATACCTTACCAAGAGCATCGTCCTTAACGATGACGAATGTGAGGCCTGCCATTGCGAGGTTCTTCTGTGCACCTCCGTAGATCATTGTATATTTGCTTACGTCGATAGGACGTGAAAAAATGTCTGAAGACATGTCTGCGATAAGTGGAATTGGCGAGTCGATGTCCTCACGAATCTCAGTACCATAGATGGTATTGTTTGTTGTGATATGCAGATAATCTGCGTCTGTAGGGATAGTGAAATTCTTAGGGATGTATGTGAAGTTCTTGTCAGCAGAAGATGCGATCTCCACTACCTCACCGAATGCCTTAGCCTCCTTCTCAGCTTTCGTAGCCCACACACCTGTATTGAGGTATGCAGCTTTCTTCTCAAGGAAGTTGAAAGGTACCATGCAGAACTCGAGTGAAGCACCACCTCCGAGGAAGAGTACAGAGTAACCCTCTGGGATGTTGAGAAGCTCCTTAAAGAGAGCAACAGCCTCGTCAACTACTGGCTGGAAATTCTTTGCACGATGGCTAATCTCCATGAGTGAAAGTCCTGAATTGTCGAAATCAAGACATGCAGCAGCAGTCTGCTCAATAACCTCGCGTGGGAGGATTGATGGTCCTGCGTTGAAATTGTACTTTTTCATTAGTTTCTTGTTATTCTTTTAATGATTATAAAAATTTTCTTTTTTATAAAAAATAGACGTTAAGATATGAGTGTTTTGTGCTATCTTTTTGTTATCGAAAGCAAAATTACTCTATTTTTCCGAATTATGCAAGAAAAAATGCACAAAAATGCAGTTTTGTGCCGATATTTCTTACTTTTTAACGCAAAATGATAAGCAAAGTTATCAAAATGCCATAGAGGAATATGTTTCGGGCAGTCATACCTAAAACTTTGTTAAGCGCCCTACCCTTCCTTATTAGCCGCATCTTATTACACGTCTGAATGTGGAAGAAATAGACGGCGAAAGTAAGTATTAGGTTGATGCTTGTAAATCCGTAAAGACATAGTACGATGCATAGTGCGAGGGGCACAACGGTCATATATAGCCATTCTGCCGCCTTACGACCTATGAATACGATGAGTGTCTTCTTGCCTACGCTACGGTCGTTGTCGATATCGCGGTAGTTGTTTACAATGAGTAGTGTGTCAACGACGAGTCCTGTTGCGATGCCCATGAGCCACGGCATTGAATGCCACACCTGCAACTCAGGTGGCACGATGACGTACGTGGTGAATACGCAGGGCACAATACCAAAGAAGAGAAGTACGAGAACGTCGCCCAACGCCATTCCAGCGAGGCATGTTGTATAAAGGAAACAAAAGAGTAGGCACGCTGCTCCAACTATTATCAGCTGATAGCCTCCGTAGAGTATGAGGGGCAGTCCTATGAAACATGCTATTACGGATGTTATGCCTATTGCCCATCGCATGGCATTGAGTGTTACCCAACCCTGTTGGCATGCCCTCTCCGGTCCCAGACGTTCCTCGTTATCCTTGCCCTTGATGCAGTCGAAATAGTCGTTGACAAAATTTGCATCAATCTGCATCACAAAGGCGAAGAGCATGCAGAGCAATGCCGCAAGCCAGTTGAAGCCATTGGAGAGTGTTCCGAAGCGGAAAGCAGGATCCATGAGTTCCATCTTGTCAACAACGGATGCAGAAGCGTTCTGCGAAAGCATGTCCCAAGCACATGCACAACCTATCATGACTGGTACAGAAGCTGCCGTCAGCGTCTTTGGACGGGCAGCGAGTATCCAAGCCTTGATTGAGTTGCAGCGGACAAGATTTTCTCTAATTGGTATTTGCACTTAAAATCTAAAATTGATAATTGATAATTAAACTGACGCAGTGTGGAGTGCGAAAATCATCTTTGCTCAAAGAGCCTATCGAAATGTTGTCGTAGGAGAGGTTCGTTGGCAATGATACGACGGAGCTCATTGAGGTCCTTCTCGTTCTGTGAACCCTGAATCCACAGGTGTATGTAGCCGGAGGAGGAGTATTTCTCCTTCATGTGCTCTAGGAACCGCTGCCAATGCTCCTCGGGTGTCTTCTCTGGATAGTGATCGAGCCCAAAGAGGATGGTGCGACGGAATACCGTCTCTGGTGACAGATCGCGATCTGCCTCTGCCACGATGCGACCATAGATGGAGCGCGGCGCACGTGATGCCGATGCTCGATGGTCCTCTACTGCCTGGGCCATCGTCTCTACCTGCTGTTGGGAAAACCAACGGAGAAGGCGTTTGTCTGCTTTAAGAATCTTGCCAGAGGTAATGTGATGAATGGCTCGTGGACCTTCGAGTCCGAGATCGTGATAGGCAGCAATAGCGTATGCCATGTCAACATCGGCTCCCATCTTCTCAGCAAGAGCGATGGACGACTTTACCACATGCATGGCATGTTCCATATTATGCGCAGAATCGAACGCAGCATACCGTGGAAGTATGTTGCGTTCGATGAACTCCATTAACTCTAAATTTATCATTAAAGCTTTAAATCTTTCAGTACCTGTGCTATCTTTTGGCGTGTTGTCAGACGTGTAGGAACGAGTGGCAGACGGAGATTATTCTTTAGAAGCCCCATCTCGTTCATGAGTGCCTTAACGCCAGCTGGGTTACCATCGACAAAGAGAAGGCTGTAGAGGGATGTGAACTTATGGTGAATCTTTTGTGCCGCAGCATATTCACCACGGAACTCTAAACGTATCATGCGAGAGAACTCCTTAGGTAGTGCGTTGCCGATAACAGAGATAACGCCGACAGCACCTGTTGCTATCATGTGGAAGGTGATGGAATCGTCACCTGATAGAACCTCAAAGTCGGCAGGCTTATTCTTGATGATCTCGTCAACCTGTTCAATAGAACCGCTTGCTTCCTTAATGGCCACAATGTTCTCGCAATCGTTTGCTAGACGGCAAGTCGTTTCCGGCTTTAGGTTGATACCAGTACGACCAGGTACATTGTATAACACGACAGGGAGGGTTGTAGCATTGGCGATAGCCTTGAAGTGCTGGTAGAGTCCCTCCTGCGATGGCTTATTATAATAAGGACAAACGGAGAGGAGTCCGTCAATGCCACTCATGTCGTAAGTCTGGCACATCTCAACGACAGCAGCAGTATTGTTGCCACCACAGCCCATAAGGAGAGGCACGCGACCTGCCACCTGCTTGACAATGAACGTCTTGACAGCCAGATGTTCCTCTGAGGAGAGACATGGAGTCTCACCCGTTGTAGCGAGGATGCAGAGGAAGTCGGCACCGTTTGTTATCTGATACTCTATGATATTGGCAAGTGACTCAAAGTCGATACTACCATCATCATTGAAAGGTGTCACGAGGGCTATACCCAATCCGCGAAAAATGTTTTGCATAAAAAATAAATTATCAATTTTCTATTCTTTTTAATATTCCTGCCATGGCTTGATAGCAATCTGGTCGAGCGGCATGGTGCAGAAGGCATTGATGAACGCACTTGCCAGACGGCTATTGGTGATGAGAGGGATATTGAGATCGATGGCAGCACGACGAATCTTGTAGCCGTTGTCGAGCTCACGGACAGTGTGGTTCTTAGGAATGTTAACCACCATGTCGATCTTCTTCTCATGAAGCATGTCAAGAGCCTGTGGGAATTTACCTTCGTCAGATGGCCAGAACACTTCGATATTCTCTATACCGTTCTCTGTAAGGTACTTATGTGTTCCGCCCGTAGCATAAAGGACGTATCCATTGTCGATAAGCTGCTGTGCTGCATCGAGCATTTCAGCTTTCTGCTTTGCAGTACCGGTAGAGAGGAGGACTGTTTTCTTAGGTATGCGAAGGCCAACAGAGAGCATAGCCTTGAGGATAGCACATGATGTATCGCCACCTATACAACCAACCTCACCTGTTGATGCCATGTCAACACCAAGTACAGGGTCAGCCTTCTGTAGGCGGTTGAATGAGAACTGACTTGCCTTGATACCAACGTAGTCGAGGTCAAAGAGGTTCTTGTTTGGTTTCTCGAATGGTACGCCGAGCATTACCTTTGTAGCAAGGTCGATGAGATTGTACTTCAGTACTTTTGATACGAATGGGAATGAACGTGAAGCACGGAGGTTTGTCTCGATAACAAGAATGTCGTTATCCTTCGCCATATACTGACAGTTGAAAGGTCCAGAGATATGGAGTTCCTTTGCTATCTGCTTTGTTATGCGCTTGATACGACGTACGGTCTCGACATAAAGCTTTTGTGGTGGGAACTGAAGAGTCGCATCACCAGAGTGGACACCTGCGAATTCTACGTGCTCGGATATAGCGTATGCAATAATCTCACCATCCTTTGCCACACCGTCAAAATCAATCTCCTTAGCGTGCTCGATAAACTTACTTACTACTACAGGGTGCTCTGCTGATACATTGGCAGCCATTTGGAGGAACTTCTCAAGCTCCTCACGGTTAGAGCATACGTTCATGGCAGCACCAGAAAGTACGTATGACGGACGTACGAGAACTGGGAATCCAACCTTGTCAATAAATGCATTCATGTCATCCATTGATGTGAGGGCTGCCCATTCTGGCTGGTCAACGCCGATGCGGTCGAGCATAGAAGAGAACTTGTCACGGTCCTCACAGTTGTCGATATCCTGTGCGGTGGTACCGAGGATTGGTACATTCTGCGCATCAAGCTTCATGGCGAGGTTGTTTGGTATCTGGCCACCGGTAGATACTATGACGCCATGTGGGTTTTCAAGGTCGAGAATATCCATGACACGCTCGAAAGTGAGCTCATCGAAATAGAGACGGTCACACATGTCATAGTCAGTAGAGACTGTCTCTGGATTGTAATTTATCATGACGGAGCGGTAACCCTGCTTGCGGATGGTGTTGAGCGCCTGTACGCCACACCAGTCGAATTCTACTGATGAACCGATGCGATAAGCACCAGAACCGAGAACTACAATGGATTTCTTGTCACCGAGATATGTGATGTCGTGAGCTGTTGCAGCGTATGTTACGTACAGATAGTTTGTCTGTGCAGGATACTCTGCTGCGAGTGTGTCTATCTGCTTTACGTATGGCACTATGCCCATGCTCTTACGAAGCTGGCGAACTGCAAGAATTGCCTTGTGCATGTTGCCTAGTTCTTTGTCGAGACCTACGGCGCGAGCTATCTGGAAGTCAGTAAATCCATAAATCTTAGCAGTACGGAGGAGCTCCTTGTCCATTACATTGATAGATGTACACTTATCCATCTCATCGTCAATATCAACGATGTGCTGAAGTTTCTCAAGGAACCATTTGTCAATCTTTGTCATCTCGTGGATTTGCTCCACATTATAGATTTTGCGCTTGAGGGCCTTAGCAATAACGAAAATACGCTTGTCTGTTGGTGCCTTAAGTGCAGCTTCGATATCATCTATCTGAAGTACCTTATTCTCAACAAAGCCATGCATGCCCTGACCGATCATACGGAGTCCTTTCTGAATTGCCTCCTCGAAGTTACGGCCGATAGCCATTACCTCACCGACAGACTTCATTGAAGATCCGAGTTCCTTATCAACACCACGGAACTTGGAAAGGTCCCAGCGTGGTATCTTGCAGACAACGTAGTCAAGGGAAGGTTCGAAGAATGCTGATGTTGTCTTCGTTACAGAGTTTTTAAGTTCAAAGAGACCATAGCCCATGCCGAGTTTTGCTGCAACGAAAGCGAGAGGATAACCTGTTGCTTTTGAAGCGAGTGCAGAAGAACGTGAAAGACGTGCATTAACCTCGATTACGCGGTAGTCCTCAGACTGTGGATCGAAGGCATACTGCACATTACACTCACCGACAATACCGATGTGACGGATGATCTTGATGGCGAGGGCACGAAGTTTGTGGTACTCAGAGTTTGTCAGTGTCTGTGATGGAGCAATGACGATAGACTCACCAGTGTGAATGCCGAGTGGGTCAAAGTTCTCCATGTTACAAACGGTAATACAGTTATCATAACGGTCGCGTACTACCTCATACTCTATCTCCTTCCAACCCTTCAGCGACTTTTCTACGAGTACCTGAGGAGAGAACGCGAATGCCTTTTCTGCTAGTTTGTTGAGTTCCTCTTCATTATCGCAGAAGCCTGAACCGAGACCACCGAGGGCGTAAGCTGCACGGATGATGACTGGATATCCGAGATCTGCTGCAGCCTTGCGTGCAGCCTCTATTGTCTCACAAGCCTGTGACTTGATAGTCTTTACGTTGATTTCATCGAGTTTCTGAACGAAGAGCTCACGGTCCTCTGTGTCCATGATAGCCTGGACTGGAGTACCAAGAACGCGTACGTTATACTTCTCAAGGATGCCTGACTGATAGAGTTCCACACCACAGTTGAGGGCAGTCTGTCCGCCAAAGGCAAGGAGTATGCCGTCAGGTTTCTCTTCCTGAATGACACGCTCTACGAAGTATGGCTGTACAGGCAGGAAGTATATCTTGTCTGCCACTCCTTCAGATGTCTGCACAGTTGCAATGTTTGGATTGATGAGAACTGTCTCAATGCCTTCCTCACGAAGAGCCTTCAATGCTTGAGAGCCAGAATAGTCAAACTCACCTGCCTCACCAATCTTCAATGCTCCAGAACCAAGAAGGAGAACTTTCTTTATATTTTCGTCTTTCATCTTTGTCTTTGTTATTGTTTGTTGTATCATGCCTAAGTTCTTGATTATCAACCATCAGAAACCTCCATCGTAATAGCTATGCTTTTACTGTGTAATAACTATCAAATTACAATGTAATCGCTATGCTTTTGCAACGTAAAATCTATGCTATTGCAGAGGCATGACAAAATGTAAGATTTTTATGTACTAGAGTGTCTCTACGAACTTGTCAAACATGAACTCTGTATCCACAGGTCCTGAGCAAGCCTCTGGGTGGAACTGGCTTGAGAACCATGGGAACTTCTTATGACGGATACCTTCGTTGGAACCATCATTCATGTTAACGAAGAACTCTTCCCAATCTTCACCTAGTGTCTTTGCATCTACTGCATAACCGTGATTTTGGGATGTTACGAAACACTTCTCTGTTCCTACCATGCGAACAGGCTGGTTGTGGGAACGATGGCCATATTTGAGCTTATAAATCGTAGCTCCAGCAGCCTTTGAGAGAAGCTGGTTACCCATACAGATACCACAGATCGGCTTTGGTGTTTCCTTCTGTGCCTCTTTCTCCATGAATTTCTTTATAATCTTAACAGCATCCTCACACATATCTGGGTCACCAGGACCATTAGCAAGGAAGAGACCATCGAATTCCATCTCGGTATAGTCATAGTTCCAAGGTACTCGGACTACCTCGCAACCACGATTTATAAGGCATCTTATAATATTAGCCTTTACGCCACAATCAACAAGTACAACCTTCTTTGCCTTCTGTCCTTCAGCAATCTGAGTAGGTTGATATGTAACAATCTCTTTTACAGATACTTTATCAACAAAGTTCACACCTTCGTAGTTAGCCTCAGGAATATTGTCTGGTTCATCATCGAAGAGTATCTTACCCATCATGACACCATGCTCACGAAGGACCTTGGTAAGTTCACGGGTATCTATACCTGTAATACCTGGAACCTGCTCACGCTTGAGCCATTCTGCGAGGCTCTCTTTGGCATTCCAATGGCAATACTTTTCGCTGTAGTCAGCTACGATTATTGCAGAAGCATAAATCTTGTCGCTCTCCATGAATGTAGGGAGTCCATTATCCTCGAAAGAGAATGCAGGAACGCCATAATTACCTACCAGCGGATAGGTAAGCACCATCAACTGTCCTGCGTATGAAGGGTCAGTAAGACTCTCTGGATAACCCATCATGGCGGTATTGAAGACTACCTCACCAGCAATAGGTTTATCATAGCCAAAAGACTTGCCGTGGAACTTTGTTCCGTCCTGTAATACTAATGTTACGTTTCTCATTTGTTTTTATTTGTGTTTCTATATCTTTTCTATATACACCTTATTATATTATATACATGCGAAAGTGACAAGATTCGGAACTGTCGTTTATTCAACAGTTACCGATTTTGCAAGATTGCGTGGCTGATCCACGTTAAGTCCCTTAGCCACTGCTACGTGGTAAGAGAGCAGCTGCAGGGGTATTACACTGAGAAGTGGAGCAAGGCATGCGAGTGTCTGTGGTACCTCAATAATCTCATCAACCATAGACTTTACCTGCTCATCACCTTCCGTAACGACAGCTATAATATGTCCACCGCGAGAGATGACCTCCTGCATGTTTGAAATAATTTTCTGATAAAGCTGATGATGAGTGGCGATAAAAACAACCGGCATCTCTTCATCAACGAGTGCGATTGGTCCGTGTTTCATCTCGGCAGCAGGATAACCCTCAGCATGTATGTAACTTATCTCTTTCAGTTTTAGTGCGCCCTCAAGTGCTACAGGATAGTTCCATCCACGTCCGAGGTAGAGGAAGTTATGTGCAAAGGTGAAGCGCGCTGATATTTCCTTAATTTTATCATTCTGTTCGAGAACCTTCTCTATTTTCTCAGGAATGAAAAGCAACTCCTTAATAGTATTCTCGTAATCAGACTGTGAAACCGTACCCTTTGCCATACCCAGTGCTAGAGCAAACATTGTAAGCACTGTAACCTGTCCGGTAAACGCCTTTGTTGAAGCCACACCGATTTCTGGTCCTACATGGATATATATACCAGTAGTTGACTCACGAGCAATGCTTGAACCAACTCCGTTTACGATACCGAAGACCATAGCACCTTGTTCTTTCGCTTGTTGGATAGCAGCTAAGGTGTCGGCAGTCTCACCAGATTGTGATATCGCCATAACTACATCGTCATGTTCGATGACTGGATTACAGTAGCGGAATTCTGAAGCGTAAGCCACTTCTACAGGTATGCGACAAAAGTGCTCAAGCAACTGTTTTCCAATAAGTCCTGCATGCCATGAAGTACCACAGCTTACAATAATGATGCGCTTTGCACGAAGCAACTCCCTACGATGTTGAGTCACAGCACTGAGAACGACCTGAAGACCCATCTCTGGGCAATCCTTACCCATTGTACAAGAAGAGTATGGCGACTCTACAATACGTCCACGCATACAGTCTTTCAGCACATTTGGCTGATCGAAGATTTCCTTAAGCATGAAGTGAGGATACCCCTCATGGTCGAGCATTGAGAGGTCGAGGTCAACAGTTTTTATCTCTGCATCAGTCTCCTCACCATTGAGGGTATAAACCTTCATTTCCTTACCACGCTCAATGACAGCAACTTCCTCGTCTTTAAGATATACTATCTGTTTTGTATATTCTGCTATTGGACTTGCGTCAGATGCAAGGAAGAACTCAGAATTGTCCTCTACCACACCAACTGCGAGAGGTGAAGACTTACGGGCGCAGACAAGTTGGTTAGGATGACGCTTATCAATAACAGCAATAGCATACGCACCGATTGCAACCTGAAGAGCATTGCGCACAGCATTACCAAGTCCGCAGTTAAGCTTCTGTTGAGTGTATTCTATAAGCTGAACTAGTACTTCGGTATCAGTCTCACTCTTGAAATGAAAACCTTTCTGTTTCAACTGCTCACGAAGCGTTCCGTAATTCTCTATAATACCATTATGTACAAGAACAAGATTACCAGATTCGCTGACATGTGGATGGGCATTAACCTCAGAAGGGACACCATGTGTGGCCCAACGCGTATGAGCTATACCTATGGTACCTGTATCATCTTTGCCGCTTGCTATATTTTCCAAATCAGACACCTTGCCCTTCGCTTTATATACGTTCATTGACGCATCGTTAGCAGAGATTAGCGCACAGCCAGCTGAGTCATAACCACGGTATTCAAGACGCTTAAGTCCCTTAATAAGTATTGGATAAGCATCCTTTGTTCCTATATATCCTACAATTCCGCACATAATGGATAAATTAGTTTTTGTTGAGTATTCAGTAATTTAGAAAAAAGAGTCAATACGAAGGATATTATCCTTCATATCAACTCATTCTTTTTATTTATTTAGTAAGACTAATAATCATTGTTGACAGTGATAGAGCTAAACTCGTTAGAGGAGTCCAGAAAGTCCATGAACTGATGTCAGCAGAGCGTGCCTTTATCTTGCGAGGCTCTACATAGACGATATCATTCTGCTCAAGGAAATAATATGGAGAATTAAGTATCTCTGCATCATT
>CAMADY010000057.1 GCA_945831805.1 uncultured Prevotellaceae bacterium | reverse complement strand
GTGAAAGTAGGAGGCAAATGCCTTTCTATGATTAGCATTTACCTCCTACCCGATTAATTATTTACTGCGGAGAAAATAAAAAGTTCCGATTTTATTTGGTGGTAATAAATAAAAATAGTAACTTTGCAACCTATAGGGGGGCTGCCTTCAAATCAGCATCCTTAAACACCCTGTATTGTTCTCATTTATAACCTTCAACTTTCAAACAGAAAACATGTCCGAATATATCGTTTCAGCACGCAAATACCGTCCGATGACGTTCGACAGCGTAGTGGGCCAGAGTTCTCTGACTACGACGCTGAAGAATGCTGTGGCAACGGGAAAGCTGGCGCACGCCTATCTCTTCTGCGGACCTCGCGGCGTTGGTAAGACCACGTGTGCACGTATCTTTGCGAAAGTAATAAACTGTCTTAGTCCTACTGCCACCGGCGATGCGTGTGGCGAGTGCGAGAGCTGTAAGGCATTCAACGAAGGCCGTTCGCTGAATATCTTCGAGCTTGATGCTGCGTCGAACAATGGCGTGGAGCACATCAAGGCGCTGATGGAGCAGACGCGAATACCACCGCAGACGGGTAAGTACAAGGTGTTTATCATCGACGAGGTGCACATGCTGTCGGCTGCGGCCTTCAATGCGTTCCTGAAGACTCTGGAGGAGCCGCCGGCACACGTCATCTTCATCCTCGCAACGACGGAGAAGCATAAGATTCTGCCTACAATCATCTCGCGTTGTCAGATATATGACTTCGAGCGAATGTCAGTGCCTGGCATCATAAACCACCTGAAGCATGTGGCTGATAGTGAGGGAATAACATACGAGGAGCAGGCTCTGAACATTATTGCGGAGAAGGCTGACGGCGGTATGCGCGACGCCTTGTCGATATTTGACCAGGCGGCATCGTTCTGTCAGGGCAACATAACGTACCAGAAGGTCATAGAAGACCTGAATGTGCTTGATGCTGAGAACTACTTCAAGATTATAGACCTTGCTCTTGAGAATAAGGTTGCCGACGTTATGACGCTACTTAACGGCATATTGTCGAAGGGGTTTGATGCCGGGCAGATGGTTAACGGACTCGCTTCGCACGTTCGTAACGTACTCATGGCGCAGCAGCCGCAGACCGTTCAGCTGATAGAGGCGAGCGAGGCGCAGCAGCAGAGGTATGCGGAACAGGCAAAGCGCTGCAAGCCAAAGTTCCTGTATGACGCTCTGAAGATACTGAACCAGTGCGACGTCAGCTACCGATTGTCAAGCAACAAGCGCCTGCTCGTTGAGCTGACACTCATTCAGGTGGCACAGATAACGCAGGAGGAGGCTGAAGCACCCGGCGTGGGGCGTCGCCCCTGCAAGCGTCTGAAATCCCTGTTCAAGAAGATTATGGGCGAGATGCAGTCAACGGTGGCAGCACAGGTGGCCACGACTGCTAACACTCCGTCCAGCAATACCGCTATGCCTAATACTGCAGCTGCACATACGGCGGCTGTTTCCTCTCAGCAAAACTCTCAAGAAACACCTCTGCAGTCCTCCCGACAGGTCGGTGGCCACGCGTCAGCAACGTCTTCCATCACTCCTGCCAAACCAGCAGAGAAGCCTCGCATCGTCAGTGCACCGAAGGTCAAGCTGGCATCGCTCTCCGGCTCTTTCTCTTCAATAATGAGCGGACCTGCCAGAAAAAAGCAGGAAGAGCAGGGCATCTCAGGCGAGGTGGCGAACGAGAACGAGAGATTCACCGATGACGATCTGCGTCGCGAATGGCTTGCCATGTGCAACCGCATGATGCAGTCGAAGAACTTTAATGCTCTCGCAACAAGAATGCATAACGTCCAACTGAGGATTACTGAATATCCGAATGTGGAGGCAGTCTGCGAGAATCAGATACTCTTTGCCGACATTCAGCCTATAATGCCTCGCATACAGGTGACGATGGCTACCTATCTGCATAACGGCAGCATTACGATAACGCCGTGTGTCAGTACTCCGAAGGATACGGTGCAGCGCCTGTCGCCAGCAGCCTTCAAACAGAAGGTGATGGAGAATCATCCGGACTTCGCGTCGTTCTATGCCGAGATGCAGCTGGAACTGGAAATGTAATCTTGCTGTGCTGCTGTCTGCTCTCCGGCAGTGCTACTGATATAAATCGGCGATCTTGCGGATATAAACAAAGGGCATTCTCACATTGCTGTGGGAATGCCCTTTGTTTTATGTGTGTATCTCCTTATTCCTTTTTTGCAGGATAAGGAGATGAAGAGTGCCTTACTTCTTGTCGGCTTCCGGTGCCTTGCCGATGAGCTCCATGAACTCGTCGAGCTTAGGAGTGATGATGATCTGTGTGCGGCGGTTCTTTACCTTGCCGGCAGCTGTAGAGTTGTCTGCGATTGGGTTGTACTCGCCACGGCCACCAGCAGTGAGGCGCTTAGGGTCAACACCATACTTTGTCTGGAGAGCCTGTACTACGCTTGATGCACGGAGACAAGAGAGGTCCCAGTTGTTACGGATGTTCGTCTGAGAGATAGGCACATTGTCGGTGTTACCCTCAATGAGAACGTCGTAGTCCTTATAGTCCATGATGATCTTAGCAATCTTCTGGAGTGTAGAACCAGCAGCAGGGCTGATCTCGTATGAACCAGACTTGTAGAGCATGTTGTCGTTGAGTGAGATATAGACAACGCCCTTCTGTACCTGTACGTCAACATCCTTCATATCCTCTTTTGAGAGAGAGCGTGTGAGGTTGTTGGTGAGCACCATGTTGAGGGAGTCGCTCTTCGACTTTACCTCTACGAGGTGACGGATGTACTGGTTAGACTCATTGATCTGATCGACGAGCTTTGCGATGTTCACGCTACCTGCTGTTGCAGCGTTGAGGCTCTGCTCAAGGCTCTTCTGGAGAGAAGCGTTGTTGCCCTGGCATGCAGAGAGCTGATCCTGGAGGCTGTTGATGCGTGCGTTAGCAGAAGCAAGCTCCTCACGTGCAGACTGATAACTGCCACTGAGCGTCTTGTTCTCGTTCTGACACTCCTCAAGTACCTTCTTGCTTACGCAGCTTGAGTTTGCTATGCAGCCAGCGATGATGGCTGCAACGAATAATACTTTCTTCATTGTCTTTATTTTTTTAAAGGTGAATAAATAATTTTCTTTCTTGTTGTTGAATTTGTTGTCCTTATTTGTTTGTATGACGCGAATCTTATAGGTAAAGTTTCATTGTAGAATAGTTTTTAACTATTTTTATACACTAAAACCACCAACGGTAATCCATAACTATGAACTATGCATTATGTATTATGAACTATTACGACAGTCCCGTTATCTCGCCGTTTACCACGTCGATGCGCTCTGCCTGTGGAGACTTAGGAAGTCCAGGCATACGCATGATGTCGCCTGCTATGGCCACAATCATTTCTGCACCGGCAGAGATTACGAAGTCGCGGATGGTGAACTCGAAGCCTGTTGGCACGCCGTAGAGAGTCGGATTGTCGGAGAAGGAATACTGTGTCTTTGCTATGCAGACAGGGAACTCGCTATAGCCGAGCGCCTCTATCATCTTCAGCTTGGTGAGTGCGGCAGGTAGGAACGTTACGTTGCCGGCACCGTAGATGTTCTTTGCTACCTTCTCTACCTTCTCCTTTACGGAATCGCTGTCAGCATACTGGAAGGTGAGAGGCTTGCTTGGGTTGTTGGCAATCTGCTCCACAACGACGTTGGCAAGTTCTACTGCGCCCTTGCCGCCCTCCATGAAGGCATTGTTCTCTGCGAAGGCAACGCCGAGTTCCTTGCAGTGCTCACGTACGATGTTCATCTCCTCGTCGGTGTCGAAGGCGTAGCGGTTGAAGCATACCACCACCGTCTGACCGAACGACTGCATGTTGCGGACGTGCTTGTCGAGGTTCTTGAAACCTTCCTTAAGGCCTTCTGCATTTGGCTTCTTGATGTCTTCGAGGGCTACGCCGCCGTGCATCTTAAGTCCCTGCGTGGTGGCAACGACGATGGTGAGCTTTGGACTGAGACCTGCCTTGCGGCACTTGATGTCGAAGAACTTCTCTGCGCCGAGGTCTGCAGCGAAGCCTGCCTCGGTGATGACATAGTCGCCGAAGGTCATGGCGGTGCGTGTTGCTATTACGGTGTTGCAGCCGTGCGCGATATTTGCAAAAGGACCACCATGAACGAATGCTGGTGTTGCCTCGGTTGTCTGCACGAGGTTTGGATTCACGGCATCCATGAGGAGTGCCACGATACTACCGGTGATGCCCATCTCCTTTACGGTGAAGGCTGTGCCGTCGTGCTTTATGCCGAGAAGGATGTTGTCGATGCGGCGGCGGAGGTCCTCAAGGTCTGTAGCAAGACAGAGGATTGCCATTATCTCTGATGCAGGAGTGATGTCGAAACCGCTCTCGTTCACAACGCCGTTGGTGCGTGGGCCCATGCCCGTCACGATACTGCGGAGGTTGCGGTCGTTGACGTCGAGGACGCGCTTCCAGAGTATTGTCTTAAGGGAGAATCCCTCTGCCTGATGCTGGTACATGTAGTTGTCGAAGAGTGCCGATATCATGTTGTGGGCAGAGGTGATGGCGTGGAAGTCACCCGTGAAGTGCAGGTTGATCTTCTCCATTGGCAGCACCTGTGCATAGCCGCCGCCTGCTGCGCCGCCCTTCATACCGAAGCAGGGACCGAGCGATGGCTCACGGAGTGCCAGTACAGCCTTCTTGCCTATCTCGTTGAGACCGAGTGCAAGACCGATGGATACAGTAGTCTTGCCGATGCCTGCCTTCGTTGGCGTGATAGCAGTGACGAGGATGAGATTGCTCTTGTCGGCCTTGGCCTTGTCAATGCTGGTGTAAGGTACCTTCGCAATGTACTTCCCGTATGGCTCAAGGACGTCCTCACTGATGCCTATCTTGGCAGCAATGCTCTGAATAGGTTGTAGCTTTACGCTGTGTGCAATTTCGATGTCTGATTTCATACTGTTAGGTAAGTTGTGATTATTTTAGTGTGTGCGTCGGGCGCACGTTCTCATTTTATTCTCAAGTTCTATTTGCTCGCGTATCATGCGGTACGCTTATTTTCTGCAAAGTTACAATAAGTTTTTGGATTTGCAAAATATTATGGGCAAATAATCGACTTTTTACTATTTTTAATGTGTAGGGAATAGTTTTAGATGTTAAAAAGCTTTAACTATTTGCGTATCTCCTACATTTTTAGTAACTTTGCACCCTAATTGCGCGCATACCCTTCGTGTTACGCGTATATAATAAGGAATAATTCAAATTAAAACAATAAACAAAACAAGAAAATGAACATTACATTCGAAAACCCAGAGAAGGTTAGCGGACTTATGACAATCACCATCGAAGAGGCTGATTATCAGGAGAACGTACGCAAGACCCTCAACGACTATCGTAAGAAGGCAAACATCCCAGGCTTCCGTCCTGGTATGGCTCCTATCGCTCTCATCAAGAAGCAGGTAGGTCCACAGGTAAAGGTTGACGCTATCAACAAGCTCGTTGGCGAGAAGCTCTACGAGTACGTTAAGGAGAATAAGATCAACATGCTCGGCGAGCCAATGCCACACCTCGGTGAGGAGCCTGTTGACCTCGACGCTCCAGCACCATACACACTGAAGTTCGACATCGCTGTTGCACCTGAGTTCGACCTTAAGCTCGACAAGCGCAACAAGATTGCTTACTACAACATCCAGGTTGACGACAAGATGGTAGAGCAGCAGATTGAGGCTTACGCTTCACGCGGCGGTTCTTACGTTAAGGTTGACAACTACGAGGACAACGACATGCTGAAGGGTGACCTCCGTGAGCTCGACGAGAACGGTAACACCAAGGAAGGCGGCATCGAGGTTGCTGAAGGCACTATCCTCCCTGCATACATGAAGGTTGACGACCAGAAGGCTCTCTTCCAGGGCTGCAAGGTTGGCGACATCATCACGTTCAACCCTAAGAAGGCTTACCCGGAGTCAACAGTGGAGCTCACTTCTATGCTCAAGATTACAAAGGAGCAGGCTGAGACCCTCACTTCTGACTTCTCGTTCCAGGTAACAGAGATCACTCGCTACCAGAAGCACGCTATCGATCAGGAGCTCTTCGACCAGGTGTTCGGTGAGGGCAACGTAGCAGATGAGGCTGCTTTCCGTGCAAAGGTTTCTGAGAACCTTAAGGAACAGCTCGACGCTAACGCAGAGTACCGCTTCCTCGCTGACGTTCGCAAGTATGTAGAGGAGAAGCTCGGCGACGTGAAGTATGCTGACGACCTCATGAAGCGCATCATGCTCGTTAACAACCAGGACAAGGGTACAGAGTTCGTAGAGAAGAACTACGAGTCAAGCATCAAGGAACTCACATGGCACCTTGCTAAGAACCAGCTCCTTGAGCAGTGTGAGGTTAAGATCGAGGACGCTGACGTTAAGTCTGTTGCCATCGAGATGACAAAGATGCAGTTCGCTCAGTACGGCATGAACAACATCCCAGAGGAGTACCTCGAGCAGTACGCTGAGGAGATGCTTAAGAAGCCAGAGCAGGTTGACCAGCTCGTTAACCAGGCTGCTGACCGCAAGCTCATGAAGGCGCTCAAGGAGGTTGTTACACTCGATACAAAGGAAATCAGCTTCGAGGACTTCTCTAAGCTTGACGCATAAATACAACAACCGATAAAAGATTTGTGAGTCATTGGGACGCATGTCCCTCTGACTCACTTTGCTTTGGTGCATATATTACGGATAAAACGGTGCGGAAGTAAGAATAAGTGTTAAATAATTATAAAAATTTGCTATTCTGCCTTCTCGTATGCGCGTTATATCATAAATAATGTGTACCTTTGCAGTCCGATTAGCTATGGGGTACACTTAGAGCCCCACGGATGACGTGTGTTAATAGCCGAGCGTTTGGCCACGCCGGTGGTTAGTGAATCCGCATCCGAAAGAATGTTTTTTAGTAGTATTAATTTATTTAAAGTCAAGAATGAACACTTTAAGTTACAAGACAATCTCCGCAAACAAGGAGACTGCAAAGAAGGAGTGGGTTGTAGTTGACGCCTCAGAGCAGGTTGTTGGCCGCCTCGCTTCAAAAGTGGCTAAGTTGCTTCGCGGTAAGTACAAGCCAAACTTTACACCACACGCTGATTGTGGAGACAACGTAATCATCATCAACGCTGCTAAGGTGGTTTTCACCGGCAAGAAGGAGACCGACAAGGTTTACACACGTTACACTGGCTACCCAGGTGGACAGCGTTTCAATACTCCTGCACAGCTTCGTCAGAAGGAGGGTGGTATTGACAAGATGCTCCGTCATGCTGTTAAGGGCATGCTTCCAAAGGGTCCTCTCGGTCGCTCACTCATGAACAACCTCTTCATCTATGAGGGTACAGAGCACAAGCAGGAGGCTCAGCAGCCAAAGGCAATCGATATCAATCAGTATAAATAAATAAGGTGTACACAAAATGGAAGTAATTAACGCAATTGGTCGCCGTAAGAGCGCTGTAGCTCGTGTATACCTCACAGAGGGTACCGGCAAGATTACTATCAACAAGGTAGAACTCGACAAGTATTTCCCATCAGCTATTCTGCAGTATGTAGTAAAGCAGCCACTTGAGCTCCTTGAGGCAGCAGAGAAGTATGATATCAAGGCAAACCTCGACGGTGGTGGTTTCACTGGTCAGAGCCAGGCTCTCCGCCTCGCTATCGCTCGTGCACTCGTTAAGGTTGACGCTGAGGATAAGAAGACCCTTCGTTCACATGGATTCCTTACACGCGATGCCCGTGAGGTTGAGCGTAAGAAGCCAGGTCAGCCAAAGGCTCGTCGTCGCTTCCAGTTCTCTAAGCGTTAATATAGAGAACTACAGTTTAGCATCTAAACCACAGAGACCCTCCATATATAATAAGGTGGCTACCCTGTGGCTGGTTGCTTAAAGCAATTAAAAAGAAAGTAAACAACCGCTGTGACGCTTTTTTGCAGTGATGCTAAAAAACGGAACGGCATTAAAAACAGAAAAAGACAATGTCTAGAACAAATTTTGATCAGTTACTTCAGGCTGGCTGTCACTTTGGCCACCTTCGTCGCAAGTGGAACCCAGCAATGGCTCCTTACATCTTCATGGAGCGCAACGGCATCCACATCATTGACCTTCACAAGACCGTAGTAAAGGTTGACGAGGCTGCAGAGGCACTGAAGAATATCGCAAAGCAGGGCAAGAAGGTTCTGTTCGTCGCTACTAAAAAACAGGCTAAGGACGTAGTTGCCGAGAAGGCACAGAGCGTTAACATGCCTTACATCAACGAGCGTTGGGCTGGTGGTATGCTTACCAACTTCCAGACAATCCGTAAGGCTATCAAGAAAATGGCGAACATCGACAAGCTCATGGCTGACGGTACATATAGCAACCTCTCAAAGCGTGAGCTCCTCCAGATCTCACGTCAGCGCGCTAAGCTTGAGAAGAACCTCGGTTCTATCGCTGATCTGACACGTCTTCCTTCTGCTCTCTTCGTCATCGACGTAGAGAAGGAGCACATCGCTGTTAAGGAGGCTCATCGCCTTGGCATTCCAGTATTCGGTATCGTTGATACCAACGCTGATCCTAACAAGGTTGACTTCGCTATCCCAGCTAACGACGATGCAAAGGACTCTATCGAGGTAATCCTCAACGCTTGCTGCGACGCTATCAACGAGGGCGTTCAGGAGCGTAAGGTAGAGAAGGCTGACGACAAGGCTGCTGCACAGCAGGAGGATCAGCCAAAGGCAGCTCCAGCAGAGGAGGCTGAGTAAGGTCCCTACCAACCTCCCCGAGGGGAGGCTATCAAAAATTAGTATTAACTATTAAAGCTTTATACCCCCAAAAGTAATTCTAAAAGTCTCCCCTCGGGGAGATTTAGAGGGGGCTGATAATATGGCAATAACAATGGAAGCTATCAAGACCCTCCGCGCTATGACTGGCGCAGGTCTTGCTGACGTAAAGAAGGCCCTCACAGAGGCTGAGGGCGATATGGATCGCGCTAAGGAGATCCTCCGTGAGCGTGGTCAGGCTATCGCTGCAAAGCGTAGCGACCGTGAGACATCTAACGGTTGTGTCCTCGCTAAGGTTGGCGACGGTTTCGCCGCTATCATAGCTCTCAAGTGTGAGACAGACTTCGTTGCTAACAACGCTGACTACATCAAGCTCACACAGGATATCCTCGACGCTGCAGTAGCTGCTAAGGCTGCTGACCTCGACGCTGTTAAGGCTCTCACACTCTCTAACGGTCTTACCGTAGAGGCTTCTGTAACAGAGCGCTCTGGTGTGACTGGTGAGAAGATGGAGCTCGACGGTTACCTCACTATCGTTGGTGAGAACGTTGAGGCTTACAACCACATGAACAAGAATGGTCTCTGCACACTCGTACAGACCAACAAGCCAGCTGCTGAGCAGGCTCACGTTGTTTGTATGCAGGTTGCTGCTATGAAGCCAGTAGCTCTCGACGAGTCTTCTGTTGATCCAAAGATCATCGAGGAGGAGAAGAAGGTTGCTGCTGAGAAGACAAAGCAGGAGGCTATCCAGAAGGCTATCGACAACCTTCTCAAGAAGGCTGGCATCAACCCAGCACACGTTGACTCTGAGGATCACATGGAGTCTAACATGGCTAAGGGTTGGATCACAGCTGAGGACGTTGCTAAGGCTAAGCAGATTTATGCTGAGACACCTGCTACTGTTAAGATTCCTGAGCAGATGCTCAACGGTATCGTTAACGGTCGTGTCAACAAGTTCTACAAGGAGTCTTGTCTCCTCAACCAGGAGTTCATCCAGGACAGCAAGATGTCTGTTAAGCAGTACCTCCAGGCTGCTGACAAGGAGCTCACTGTTGTTGACTTCAAGCGTTTCAGCCTCCAGGCTGACTAAGCTTTTGTCTTTGACAAAATAAGTAAGAAGTAATAATTAACAAGTAAGAAGTAGTTTGTTTGACAGGTTCTGCTTGTTAAGAAATCAAAAAACAAGCGTCAGTGCCCAAAAGGCGCTGGCGCTTTTTCTAATTAATAATATGTAGAATTAAAGCCTCCCCGCGGGGAGGTTTGGAGAGGGCTTATGAAGATTTTTGCAGTGGGCATGAACTATGCCCAACACAATAAAGAGATAAAAACTGCGTTATTACAACAGGGGGTAGGGCGTTCTGACGATGACAAGGAGCGAAATCCTGTCATTTTCACCAAGGCAGACTCCTCTCTATTGAAGGATGGCAAGCCATTCTTCGTACCAGACCATCTCGGTAGGATAGACTACGAGACAGAGGTCGTTGTGCGTATCTCAAGACTCGGAAAGAGTATTCCTGAGCAGTTCGCACACCGATATTATGATGCCGTAACGGTAGGTATCGACTTCACTGCCAGGGATCTTCAGAAGGCATTGCGCGAGGAAGGCCAGCCGTGGGAGATTTCCAAAGGCTTCGATGGCGCTGCTGTCATTGGCGAATGGATAGAGAAGGAAAAGCTCTATTCTCCTGATGCCATCGGTGAGAACCAGGGCATACAGGCACTCCATTTCTCAATGGACATTAACGGAGAAACAAAGCAGGAGGGATGCACCAGCGATATGCTGACAAGTGTTGACCGACTGATAGCATATATATCACAGTTCTTCACACTGAAGACAGGCGACATACTCTATACCGGTACGCCAGTGGGAGTAGGACCAGTAGCTATCGACGACCATATCGAGGGCTATCTGGAAGGTCGCAAGGTGCTCGACTTCTATTGCAGATAGAATATTGACAGTTTTCTACTCCTGTTTTCGGCAAGGCTTAGATGGTTTTCTACTCCTGTTTTCGGTAAGCTTAGATAGTTTTCGACTTCTAGATAAAAAAAACAAAGATACGATGTTCAGTAAAGGCATTTCCAACATAATAGCCGTCTTGCTGCTCGCTATGTTGCCTATGGTTGCAATGTATGCTGAGGGCAATAGTCCGGATGCGTCGATATACGCAAGCAGTTCCGTCCTTGCCAATGGCAAATGGGCTAAGATACGTGTGTCGTCAACTGGTATTCAGAAGATTACCAGTGACGTAGTGCGCCAGGCTGGATTCTCTGATCTCAGCAGAATCAGGGTCTTCGGCTATGGTGGCAACCTTATTCCGGAGCGTCTTAAGGCCGAGTGGATTAAGGAGCATGACGACCTTAAGGAGGTGCCTACCTGCAACATAGGCGGCGCAAAATACTTCTTTGGCGAGGGACCGGTGTCATATACTTCCGCGAGTTCCTCAAGCAGAACCCGTAATCCGTATTCCGACTATGGATACTACTTCATAACAGAAGGTGACGGCGGACTCATCTGCTCTGAGCAGGAACTGGTAAATACAGCCAGCCAGAGTGCCTCGCTGACACATTCTCTATATGAGAATGACGAGTATTCATGGTCAGAGATGGGCCGTAATCTCGTTGAGAAGGCAGAGATAAAGCCTGGAAAGTCAAAGACTGTCGAAATTACTATTCCGGAAGCAAATACGCAGGCCTTTGTCTATGTATGCCTCACCATAGGTTCTAACAGTGCCGGTTTTAGGATAAAGTGTGGCGACAGGACTACAAGCGGCACTCTCTCTGTACCGAGCGACAACTACAAAGGCTACAGTCGTGAGTACAGTTTCTCATTGGCAAACCTTGCGAGTCATGCTACTCCTGACGGATGGGGAAACTACACTTTGCCTGTCGTCGTAGAGAATACCGGCACTCAGATCGGTTCTGTACGCATTGACTATATCCTTGCTTCGTTCACTAATCCTTCCGCCGTCGTTACTCCAAGTTCCGGTGGATGTCCTACCGTGGAGTTCGTAGAGAACGTAGGCAATCAGAACCATCATGCAGACGCCCCTGTCGATTACGTTATCATCGTTCCTACGTCAGGAGCGCTCAATGCCGTAGCCGACAAGCTCGGACAGTTGCACAACCAGTACGACGGCATGACATACCGTGTGGTCTCTGCAAAGGAACTCTACAATGAATTCTCCAGCGGCACGCCTGACGTGTCGGCATACAAGCGTTATCTCAGAATGTTCTACGACAGGGACAAAACTAAATACCCGAAACATGTAGTGCTCTTCGGCGACTGTATGTGGGATAACCGTATGACGACCCATTCCAAGGAATTTCGTGTTGATGACTATCTGCTTGGATATCAGACCAACGAGTCTTATAACCTTGCTGCTTCCACCGTCGCAGATGACTTCATAGGAGTCATGAAGGACGACATTACGATACATGGCGAGGGATATACCACCGCTTGCTATGACGGACTGCTGGATGTTGCTGTGGGACGCATTCCCGTCGTCTCTGCCACAGATGCCGTAAAGGTAGTTGAGAAGATAGAGCGCTATATTAAGACAACCCCTGCCGGCGATTGGCAGAACGAGATAATGTTCATTGGTGACGATGCTGTCCAGGACAACGATATCAGTCACATGCGCAATATCAACGACAATGCAGACGATGTCATCAAGAACAGTCCGGGATATAACGTAAAAAAGATTATGCTCGATGCCTACGAGATAAAGTCAACATCCGTCGGTGACAGATACCCTGAGGCAACCGCTGCCATCAAGAAGCAGCAGAACAATGGTGCGCTTATCATGAACTACGGTGGTCACTCGTCTTGGACGGAGTTGTCCCATCAGAAGGTTCTTGAACTCAACGACTTCATCAATTTCAGGGGCAGCAACTACAGCATCTGGTTCACGGCAGGATGTGAGACCGTACCTTTCGACCAGTCTTTCAACACCATGGGTGAAGCAGCCCTGCTCAATGCCGACGGCGGTGCAATAGCCTTCATCGGAACGGCACGCTCCGTTTATGAGGATCGCAACACCATACTCAACAAGGCGTTCATGAGATACGTTCTAGGCTATGACGCTGAAGGCAATCCCCTCACTGTCGGCGAGGCTCTGCGCTTGGCAAAGAATGAGCTCTCAGGTAACACCACCGGTAAAGCTACCGACCGTTCCATCAACAAACACCAGTATGCCCTCATCGGTGACCCTGCACTCCGTATGCCACTGCCGAAGTGCGTTGCCGTCATTGACGAAATCAACGGCGTCTCTTCGCAGACGGTGCAGTCCATCAAGGGCAACAGCATCGTGACGGTAAAGGGACACATACAGAACCGTCAGGGCGAGAAGGCAGGCAACTTCAACGGTGTTGCCAGCGTCATCGTGCGAGACAGCAAGCAGAGCGTGCGCTGTCGTGGTAACGATGCCGGCGGACTCGGCAAGAATGTTGTCTATGACGACCGTACAAGCATGCTCTACAAGGGTTTATGCTCCGTGGAAAACGGCGTGTTTACTTTCACTTTCCGCGTACCACGCGACATCTACAACGACTCCTCAACAGGACTAATCACCGTCTATGCCAGGGATGAGAACCAGCGTCTCTCTGCCAACGGCGAGAGCAGCTGTATAAAGGCTGAAGGCTGGGAAGATGTAGTAAACGATATGGCAGGACCTGATATCTTCGCATACCTCAATAATGAGAATTTCCAGAACGGCGGAACAGTAGGTATCACGCCATACTTCGTGGCAGAGGTATCCGACAAAGACGGCATCAACTGTACAGGGTCGTCTATAGGTCACAATATGGAGCTCTGCATTGACAAGGATGCAAGCCTCACCTTCAACCTCGACGACAACTTCCAGTTCGACTACGGCTCCTATACCAACGGCCAGACGTACTACGTGCTGCCGCCTCTTGCGCCAGGTCGCCACACCCTTACGTTCCGTGCATGGGACTTGCTTAACAACTCAAGCACGACATCGCTCGATTTCGTTGTGAATAAGGCGGTTGTTCCGGAACTGGTGAATGTAACCGTAGCGCCAAATCCTGTTAAGACGTCATGCTATTTCCATCTTACACATGACATGCGAGGCAGCGATGCACAGATTTTCATTGACATCATATCTCCAATGAGTCAGGAGGTTACAACGATAGAGTGGAAGGATACGTTCTCCGAGACGTCCTCAACAACCTCATATCACTGGACGCCGGCAGGACTGCCAAACGGCCTCTACCTCTACAGGGTTCGCGTCACCTGCGACGGTAACCATTATGTTACGAAGTCCAAAAAGCTTATCATAGCACAATAAATACACGCCCTTTGCGTTAGTTCATAGAACAGTAATAAACAAACATCTCCAATGAGCATGAAAAGACTTGTTATATCCTCCCTGGCACTCTGTCTTTGCGCCGTCAGCATGATGGCACAGGACAGCAAGCCACAGTTCAACCCTGTGCATACGGCTATCGTGTCGCAGACCATCACCCCTGACGCACGTGCAGGTTCTATGGGTGACGTAGGTGCTGCTACAGATCCTGACGTCGCTTCACAGTTCTGGAACCCTGCGAAGTATCCATTCTGTATCTCACGTGCAGGAGCATCCATGAACTATACACCATGGCTCCGCAAACTCGTCAGCGACATGAACATCGCAAACGTGACGGGCTATTTCCGCATTGGCGACTACAGTGCCGTAGGTGCTTCGCTCCACTACTTCTCGCTTGGTGAGGTTTATCTCACGGACTCTTTCGATGATATCATGTCAGACAATGCCATGACCATCAAGCCTTACGAGATGGCTCTCGACGCATCATACTCACTGATGCTCTCTGAGACGTTCTCTATCGCGGCAGGTATGCGCTTCCTTCTCTCCGACATGTCATATACGGCAACGGAGGAGTCAAAGGCCGCCACAGCATTTGCTGCCGACCTCGCATGCTACTATCAGAACTACATCAACATCGGCAGCCGTGAATGTCAGCTCGGACTCGGTGCCAACATCCGCAACATCGGTTCAAAGATAAACTTCAGCGGATCAGACCGTTCGGAGTTCATACCTACAAACCTCCGTCTCGGTGCATCCCTCATGGTGCCTATCGACGAGTACAACAGGTTCACCATTGCTGCGGACCTGAACAAGCTCCTTGTGCCTACATACCCTACGCCTGACCAGCATAAGCAGGCTCTTGCTGACGGCAAGACCACCATTGCTGACTACGACAAGTATGTTGAGGAGAATTACTACAACACGGGTTCCATAGCCGGAATCTTCAAAAGTTTCGGAGATGCTCCTGGTGGTTTCAAGGAAGAACTGGAGGAGATACAGTGGAGCCTTGGTGCAGAATACACCTACAACGACCGTTTCTCTCTCCGTGCGGGTTATCACCACGAGGCAGAGAGCAAGGGTAACCGTAAGTACTTCACTGTCGGTGCTGGCTTCAGGATGAGTGCTTTCTCGCTCGATGCAGGTTACGTCATCTCTACTGCGCGCTCAAACCCTCTCGACCAGACCCTCCGTTTCTCACTCAACTTCGACATCGACGGCATCAAGGACCTCTTTGGTCGCAAGTAATACTGATACTCAAAACACAAGATACACGTTTCATCCCATATTCAGGCTCTGTACGCAAAAGTAAAGCGTGGCGAGAACATTCAGGAGGCTATCGACAAAGCACCAGCCAACACCGCTCGGTCGCTACCATCATGACTCGCAGTTCTTTATCGTCAACTGCCACATGACTCAGAACATCATCGGCACCTCTTCTTCAGGAAGCTCGTACCTACGTATCAGGCGATTCTCTTCGGGAATCTCATGCCTGCGTATCTGATGGTCCTGCAGGAAAATATGATTAAGGGTGAAGGCGAGACGTTCAAGCGTCTTGTCCTTCACCTTTTGCTTTAGTTCGCATTCCCACACAACGATAGAGTGCCATCCCATCAGTGCCAGCTTCTTCTGCACCTCGATGTCACGCTCTTTGTTTCGCAGAATCTTCCTCACCCAGAACTCTCTGTTCGTCTTCGGAATCTTGCAGCACTCTGAACTCTGCATTTTCCGGAAATCCATAAGCGAAACCCTCTTTACTTCTCTCTCAACAATCCCCTCCCTCTTTACTTCTCTCTCAACAACACCCTCCCTTTTCACTTCTCTCTCAACAATCCCCTCCCTTTTCACTTTTCTCTCTTCACTATTCACTTCGCCGCAGGCGACCTCATGTCCATGCCAGAAGCATCCATTCACGAAGATGCACGTCTTATATTTCCTCAGCACCACATCCGGTTTCCCCGGCAGACGCGGATGATTCAGCCTATACCTGAACCCATGTGCCCACAGGAACTTACGCACAATAATCTCCGGCTTCGTGTTCTTCGCACGAATCGCCGCCATGTTACGACTGCGAACTGTCGTGACTTTCGGCTGCACCTCGGCATAAGAATCCAGATTCTTCTGCTTGCGGTTTGCACGAAAGTTTGCGTGCCGCTGTTCTATGGTAAGTTTATCTGGCATCGTCTGTTCCTATTTCCACCAATCGTCCTTCACACCACTGATGATGCGTGCCAACTCGTTCATCACAAGACACATTTCACGGCTGATGGTTGGTATTTGTTTTCCGTTTTGATCCCTTTGTTCTGGTTTATACATATACGTCCAACACGTCATCTGCACATGGCGGTTCTCTGCTGTCGAATAGAAAGCCTTGCCTGCAGGTTTATAGCGTTCGCTAAAACCATTATCCATAAGTTCGATGAATGGCAATTGCTCCATCATCAGTTGTTTCATGATCTCACGTTCCTTAGGGCTCACAAAGGCACTCACCACCACAGCCCCCTCACGTGCAGCTTGTATTACGGCAGCTTTTTGTTGCTCAAAGAGATGGGTATCAGCACGATGGCAGATGAGTGACACCTTTCGTTCGGCAGCCAGCAACGCACGATTGCCTACATAGTCGATAGCGAGCAAATTCCTATTCTTTAGTTGTCTTTTTAGACGTTGATTTATATTCGATTGCAACCGTTGGCACTTCTGTACATCACGCCCTATCCATGGGTCAGCAGCCACGGCACCAAGGGCACGTTCAAGCGTCCAGTTCTTTGATCGTTGGTTGCGCACGACACGGAAACGGTCAGGCTTAGAACGTGTGATAAGGCGTTTACGAGGATTGTTGCGAATGTACTGCCGCTTCGTTTCAATCTCATCCTCACCTATAGCTTCCACATCATTGTATCCACGCACCATGAGGGCAGGTCCACGGTAGGAGCGAGTATGATCCTTGTCTTGCCATTCTGGTGCACGTGCACCTTTTTCGTACGTCATTTCGCGCCAAGGTATGCCCAGCGTGTCCCAATACCCATGGGTGCATCCAACCATGAATCCATAAACTATTTGACCTAGGTGTTTCTTGTTCTCGGCCTTCAGATGTACCAATCCGTGCACATGCTCAGGCATAATCTGAAACTCTATGTTTTCAATTCCTGGATATACGGATGGGTTGCGATTCCAACTCTCCTCCACCTTCTTTCCCAACTCCGTCAGCACACACCGTGGTGCATTCTCGTCTCCATCTTCCACATCCGGATTACCAGTGAGATAACCAAGCACAGGCGCTTTGTCTCTCGTGTTAAGGGTCACGTGAAACCACCCCTCATTATAATCATTGAGAGGGTTACGCTTCAAGGCATCAGGCATTTCTGCTTCCTTCTGACGTATCTTCGCTATCTGTTCTGGAGTTAGAGACATGTGAACATATTTGCATGCAAAGGTACTGATTTTTATTTGGATAAGCAAGAAAAAGTAACTTTATTTTTCTTTATCACCTCTACATCCGCAGGCAACCACCGAACACTGTTGAGATCTTCCTTCGTGAGCCATCGTGCATCCTCGTGTTCGAGAAGTGATAGGTCACCTCTAACGACTGAGCAGAGGTAGCAGTGCATGGTGAGATGGAACTTCGGGTAGTCATACTCCACGGTGGTGAGCAGTTCGCCCACCTCTATCTCCGTTGCCAACTCCTCCCAAATTTCCCGTTTCAAAGCCTCCTCCGCTTTCTCACCAGATTCAATCTTACCTCCAGGAAACTCCCACCAATCCTTCCATTCGCCATACCCACGCTGGGTGGCGAATACCTTGCCATCACGTATTATGATGGCAGCAACGACTTCTATGTGCTTATGTCCATTCATTTTTAATACGGCTTTAGGGAAACCTTGACTGCATATAAGTTTGGTACGTAGATGCAAAAATTATCCAATCATTAATTCTCTATGTCGTGCTAATAACTTCTTGCTTGGCATAAATCGAGTAGGGAGGATTATTTGTTTTCCTTCAAAGTCTCCAAAGTATTCTTTTGCA
>CAMADY010000056.1 GCA_945831805.1 uncultured Prevotellaceae bacterium | reverse complement strand
CTCCCTGTTCCGCCAGCTGCGCTCCCTGTTCCGCCAGCTGCGCTCCCTGTTCCGCCAGCTGCGCTCCCTGTTCCGCAATTTGTGCATTTTGCTCCGCCAGCTGCGCTCCTTGCTCCGCCAGTTTCTTATCTCTCATGAGAATTTCTGTGTCACGATGCTCTATAGCAGAGAAGAATTCATCCTCTACATTCATATCGTGGCGGAGCTCCGCATCAGATGCCGCAGAAAGCAGTCGGCGAAGTATTAGCATCATCTCCTCATCGTCCTTATACAGTTCCTCGTCAATATTCAGCACCTGTCTGTTGTCCTTGTCCTTCTTTGTCTGGTCAAAAACACTCAGGACCTTCTCAAGCCTATTGCTTATACTGCCCTTCAGACGTGGTATCTGTACGATGATGCTGTCGTGCGTGAGGCTCTCTACAAAAGGATCAGGCATGCCCTTTGTCACTTCGTTGTCATCATAGTCGTAAGACTTGCGCTTTACGTACAGCACAGGTTCTTCTATGTCGCCTACCTTGTGTCCGAGAAGATAAACGGTGACCATAGGTATGGCATACCCCTCCTTGCTGTCAGGCATGAGGTTGGCAGGATTGGCATAGTGCGTGCCGAGATACTGTCTGAAGCGCAGCGTCTCTGTCTCCAGCCATGTCTTCTGCAGCTCTATGAGAATCAGTTTTCTGTTGCCCTCCTCATCAATGATGGTAGCTCCGAAGTCAATTCTGAAGATGGAGATATTGTCACGTGTACCATTCGTGTACTCGTGCTTTCTTACCTCTACCTCAACAACTTCCTTCTTCAGTAGGGCAGACAGAATAGTCTTCGTAATCCTGTCGTCTTCCAACAGGTATTTGAACACTATGTCGTATATTGGATTTGCTATATGCTGTATCATAATCTTCCTGTTTCACTATTTGTTTAGTACATTACTGTGTGCAAAGGTAATAATAATTTTCCATCCCACCAAATTTATTTCACCTTTAGTGAAACACTTTTGGTGAAATCAGCGTAAAAAGCATGATTAGAGCAAGATAAAGGCAACGATATCCATAAAAACAAAAATCCCACACGACCATCACTGGCCATGTGGGACGTATCATTTAACTAATCATCTTGTCAAAAAAACAAGATATTTCAAAAAACATCAAGTCTTAATTACTCCTCCTCGTCGTCGAAGAAGAAAGAACCCTTACCGAGAGCAGCGCTGCCATTGACACCCTGAGTGCCGAGTGTGTTATCACCTTCTGTCAGTGAACTAGCAAGAATGTTCTCCTTTACGTTAACTACCTTGAGGGTAGGAGCGTTATATACCTTTTTCATAATTGTAGTCTATTTTTAAGTTGTTACTATTCAAGTTATTTCGAACCGTACAAATAAAATTTTCGATTAAATTCACGGGTAATTTACGGGCATTTACGTTGCGCCGCAGGCATAATTCTTCTTTTTAACGCGAATTACCGTGAATTATCCGCGAATTTCTCCGTAAATTTTTCTTTTTGGCTTTTTTTGTACAGTTAGATTTCTTATTACTTCTTCATACCAGCAACGTTGTACTTCACGCCGTCCTTGACGATAACGATGCCCTCTGCTGTAGCGAACTTGCCGTTCTTCACTGCAGCAGGAGCAGCCTTAACTACATTAGCAGCAGTAACGTCATCTGTAACGAATGTGAAGCCACCCTTAACAGCTACGCTATTAGGAACTGGGAGGTAACCCTTACCAGCAGCGATAGTGCCGCTTGTTACAGGATAGAGACCTACACCGTTAGCACCATTTGCAAGAACGTAGTTGATAGTTGTAGCATCAGCGTCGCAAGCGATGTCTGTAGTAGCAGCCTTCATGAGGTTAGTTATTGGTTCTGCGCTTGCAATAACGTTAACGTTGCCAGACTCACCCTTAACGATTACAGCCTCGCCAGCAGGAACCTGTGTAACCTTTGTGAGGGTAACAGTGTTAGCGTTTACAGCAGAAACAGCATAAGCCTCGATAGCGTTGTCTGTGAAGTCAACAGCGTAAGGAGTTACGAAGGTTGCGTAGCCGGCGTCACTGATGGTAACAGGAGTAGTTGGTGCAGTGTAAATACGAATGCGCTTTACAAAAGCATAACGTGCAATCTCGAAAGTAGCAGTACCATCAGCAGTGATGTTATATACGTACTGTACACCATCTGTACTATCCCATGCACTTACAACGGAATTTACTCCATTGCTCATAGAGAAAGCACCATTTCCATACGCACCGTCAAATACTACTACATCACCAGCGTGGAGGTTAGCAATAGCAAAGCCTGTAGCATTTGAATTATACAGACCTCTGTTTCCATTACGGAGCAACCAACCGTTATCACAAGGTCTTACGCTTACCTTATCTGCATCAAGTGCACCTGCTGTTGCACTTACAAGCTGGAAATAATCTTTTCCGTTAACATTCTGAGCAAGAACATTCGTTGTAATACCACCCTTATCCTCTGTTGCAATGGCAACGTAATCAACACTTGACCAAGCATTAACCAATCCTGTTATTGCTGGAGCCTTAACAACAATCTCATTTTTGTCAGAGTTTGTATAACCAGTTGAAGTAGCATACCATGTCAGTGTTGCATCATTTGGAACGTTTACGACAGTTCCACTCGCAACAGTTGTTTCTGCACCACCATCAATAGAATAAACCACAGAAGCAACAGGATTAAGAAGAACTGACTGAGTAGCATTGAGAGTAATTGCTGTTTCCTGAGTTGCTGAGTTGTAAGCGCCCTTTACGTAAGTAGGAGTGTTGAGCTTAATACCAACACCAGCACCAGTCTCTATTGTTGACACCTCAGAGACGTTAGAACCTTTAATAGCTACAGCATAAATTGTGGCAGCTGAAGTCGTAACTGTTTCTGTTGTTGCTGTCCAAGTTGAGAAGTCCTCATCCTGTGCAGGGGCTGTTTCACTCCATTTGAATGTTGCATTTGTAGTTTCTGATGCAAGGGATATGGTGCGAGAAATTCCGTTAACACCCTTTACGGAGAATATTGGTGCAGCAACATAGCCAGCCTCAACTTCTTGTGTCATAACAATGTTGTCAAATTGTTCTGTTCCAGAGCTCTTTCCGTTAAAATCACGGAATCCGTATAGATATCCAATCTCAGTTGGATTCACAGTTTCTGTAGCATCAAGAATGATTGTCTCACCGTCCTTAATCAATACTTTTAAAGATGCAGAAGCTGTATTCGCATTAGAAATCTGCAGTTTGTACTTGTAAAATTTTCCTTTTGTAAGAGTAACTGGTTCTGCCAAAGTAGTTCCGCCAATTGTCACATTGTAAGAAGTTCCACCATTTTCTGTATTTGTCAATATCAAATATGCTTTATTAGTAATTGTCGTATTATTATTTGGACAGTTTTCTGAACCTGCAACTGCCATTTGTTGGAGTCCATCAGCGCATGGAGATATAGAGCAATCAAAGGATAAAGTCCAATTGTCGCTATAGCTAGAATTTGATAAACCAAAATTCAATGCTCCATTTCTTCCGCCATTTACGTTGCTCCATGCTTCAAGGTATGTGTTGCTATTTGCTGTTTTGAGCTGCCATTTAGCAGTATAACCATTTTTTCCATTAAAATAATTTGAAAATGGAACAACGCCTCCGCAGTCCTCAAAGTTTTGGCTGAAAATCGTCTGGGGTTCCGTTATTGCCCATACACTCGAAGTTATCCCCAAGCACAATGACACCATTGTAAATAATTTTTTCATTTTTTGAATTGAATTTAGTTAATATAATGTTAATGAATAAAGGCTACTGGGATAGCGCAAACCATTATATTAACGGGCACAAAAGATGCGTGAACACTAACTTGTCACACTGAGGTCCTAGGATAACCTACATCAACACAAGTCATGTCCACGCAGAAACGCAGACATTCACTGACTTATTCGTGTGTTGATGTTTATTGAAATTTCCTAGGTTTCAGTGCATCGTCCGAATAAATAGCAAACGCTATATCTGAAAGTTCTCTGCACCTCTTGACTCTGTTGCCAGACACTGCAAGGTGCGAAGACTCTTTCTACCAATAAGATTAAGAAGGACCGCTGTCCTTGCCTGACCTGTTGTGCTCACGAGCACGGTCGGAGAGGCTGTTATTTTTTCTGCAGACCTACGATCTGCACGATTTCAAAGTGCGTGTCAGCATTAGCTGGCGCACAGTGCAAAGCATTTTGCGAGTGCAAAATTACAAATAAATTCTTAATTCTCAAAGAGAAACCGCAGTTTTTTTTGCTTATCTGCTTTTTTTATTGTGTATTATGATAATAGGGGTATCACAATTTGTGACACCCAGAGCAGTTCTTTTACACTTATGGTGGAATTCTTATTCGAATTCTGATAAGTATTTCTTTATCTGCATCTCCAATGGGTCAAGGTCATTGGTGACGGTGTCCCAAAGTAGGTCTTCGTGTATGTTTATGTAGTCATGAACTATGACATGCCTCATGCCGACAATGGCTTTCCATGGCAATTCTGTATGAGCTTCTTTCCACTCTAATGTGAGCATGTAGGCAGCCTCGCCAATGATTTCAATGTTCTTGATGACAGCAAAATATCGCATCTTGTCGGTAAACAATAGCTCTTTGCTGATACCGTCAGTAAACTCACGCACCATGGCTATAGCATCAAGAATATGCTGCAAGCGTTCTTTGTTTCTATTCTCCTCTCTCATAGATCAGCTGTTTATCTCTGTTAGCACTTTCGACAGCAAAAGGCATCAGTGAGCCTTCTGCTACAAGGTCAACATTACGTTGCAGAAGTTCTTCAAGATCGCAACGCATTCCTGAGAACTTTATCAGTCCCACGTGGGCATCACGGTCAAGCGCAACGATGATATCCACATCACTGTCCTCGCGTTCTTCGCCACGTGCAAACGAGCCAAACATCCATGCCTTTGTCACTGGTTGTGTAACAAAGTAATGGCGCATATTCTCTATCATCATGTTCTTGCTCATAGCTTCAATCGTTTTCTGTCTTGTGCAAACTTTGGCTCGCACGATAGTAATAGTGCGTGTCAGCATGAGCTGGCGCACGGTGCGTAAGCAATTACTGAATGCAAAATTACAAATAAATTCTTAATCATCAAAGCGAAACTGCAGTTTTTTTCTTTTGAACGTGAATTTACCGTGAATTATCCGCGAATTAATTCGTAAATTTTTTCTTTATGGCTTTTTAATCGTACAGTTAGAATCTTTTTGTAAAATTTTACTCTTGGTTTTCTTCTTTGTATGGGTCGTACTCATAATCTGAATCAACTTCTTCTGGTACTACTTCCATCCATCGGTCGAGCAGGTGGCATTCGTTTGTCTCTGGATCGTAGCCATAACGCTCGCCTTGAAGACTACTGCATCCGAAGTTAATAAGCAGACCGACTGGACGCTTTGTGAGTCGCATGTAATTGAAGAGTTGGGCACGATGAGCTGGTATGAGTTCTTTTACGGACTTTAACTCCACCACTATATCATCTACCACGATATCCATTTTGTATTTCTTGTCAAGAAGGTGCTGCTTATAGTAGCAGTTGATTTCTTGCTCACGTTCATTGTCGATGTTTCTATCCTTCAGTTCCAGATGTAGAGCCTCTTGATATATAGGTTCAAGAAGTCCCCAGTTGAGTTCGGAATGAACGCTCATTGCAGCCCCGATGATTTTATATACAATATCTTTATATTTCTTGTAATCCATGTAGAAATAAAAAATTTACGATTAATTTCGCGGTTAATTCACGGGCATTTACGTTAAAATAATCTTAACATCCATGCCATTGTCACTGGTTGTGTAACAAAGTAATGGCGCATATTCTCTATCATCTTCTCAAAGAGAAACTGCAGTTTTTTTCTTTTATACGTGACTTTTTATTGTTCCTCGTGAAACAATTTAATTAAACGTCGATCTTGAATCCTTGTATTTTTGTGCGTTCGTTGTTTATGAGTTGCTGGCTGTTGCTGTATGACAATTGTGCGAGGTGGTACGGCACAAGTATGGATAAACAAGGCGTCGGAAAACGGCAGAGAGCATAGATACACCTTGTTCGGTAAAGGCGTATGGTAATGATTTTTTAGGTCTCTTGTTAGATGTCATCACAAATTGTGATGACATCATATATACCTCATTTTCTGATAGATGAAACATAAAATCATCAGGAAAACGGTCTTTGTTACGTTTTACAGCTTGGTTTAATACTCTCGTTTCGACACCATACAGTTAGCCAAGTCATGGTCAAGCATTACTTTCTGACCACGAATCTCGTATATAAGACTTTCTATAGGCTGTTGTGTTGTCACTTACTTATCTGCCATCTTTTCTATGATTTTTCTTTTGTTAATAATCTCTCAACACTCTTCTTCCCCATATTAAAAGTCCTCCCCCTTTGACGGGGGAGTTAGAGGGGGTCTATAGGGGGTCTATAGGGGATCTATAGGGGGTCTGGTAGGGGGCTATTAATGCGCCTCCAGCCAGTTCTTGCCCCATCCGCAGTCGGCTACGAGGGGAACGGCGAGAGGGGAGCAGAGAGGACAGTTGTGGCAGGCGTTCTGCATCTCTTCCATCACGATGCGCTCTACCTGTTCGCGCTCTGTGACAGGGACGGAGAAGTTAAGTTCGTCGTGCACCTGAAGGAGCATCTTTGTCTGTAAATGCTCACGTTTCAGGCGGTTAAAGACGTTTATCATTGCCACCTTCATGATGTCTGCGGCGGTACCTTGTATCGGAGCATTGACGGCATTGCGCTCTGCGAAGGCACGGACGGTGCCGTTGTTGGAGTTGATGTCGCGCAGGTAACGGCGGCGACCCATCAGCGTCTCCGCATAGCCTTTTTCTTTTGCTTTCGCCTTGCATTTCTCGATGAACTCCTGCACCTGTGGGAACGATACGAAATAGCCGTCGATGAGTTCCTTCGCCTCCCTGCGGTCGATGCCCAATCCCTGTGCCAGACCGAAGGCACTGATGCCGTAGATGATGCCGAAGTTTGCGGACTTCGCCTTGCGGCGCTCATCCTTCGTCACCTCAGCGATAGGCTTTTTCAGGATTTTAGCAGACGTGGAGGCGTGGATGTCCTCGCCACTGCAGAACGCCTCAATCATGTTCTGGTCGCCACTCATGCTTGCCATGACGCGCAGTTCCACCTGACTGTAGTCGGCAGAGAACCATAGTGAGTTTTCTTCCGGTATCAGACAGCGGCGTATCTCCTTGCCATCCTCAGTGCGTACGGGGATGTTCTGGAGGTTAGGGTCGCTCGATGACAGACGACCTGTTGCCGTAACACACTGATTGAAAGAAGTATGTACGTGTCCGGTGTTCTTGTTTATCAGTTTCGGAAGCGCCTCGATATACGTTCCGAGGAGCTTTTTCAAGCCACGGTAGTCAAGGATTTTCTCCACGATAGGGTTGTTGGCGCGCAGCGAATTGAGGACTTCCTCGCTCGTAACGTACTGTCCGGTTTTCGTTTTCTTAGGCTTCTCCATGATCTGCAGCTTGCCGAAAAGGATGTCGCCGACCTGTCTTGGCGATGCGATGTTGAACGACTGTCCGGCGAGTTCGTATATCTCACGCTCGATGGCGTTGACCCTCTCCGTCAGTTCGTCGTTCACTTCCGTCAGAGCCTTCGTGTCGAGCAGCACACCGTTGCGCTCCATCTCCACCAGAACAGGTATCAGCGGCATCTCTACTTCATGGAAGAGCTGTTCGCAACCTTTCTCTCTGAGCATCGGCTCGAGCTTGTTCTTCAGCTTGAGGGTGATGTCGGCATCCTCGGCAGCATAGTCCTTGACGAGGGTAGGGGAGACGTCGCGCATGTTCTTCTGACTCTTTCCCTTCGGACCGATGAGTTCCTCGATGTGGATGGTCTGATAGTTCAGCAGCGACTCCGCCATGTAGTCCATGTTGTGATGCGTCTCGGGGTCGATGAGGTAGTGAGCCACCATCGTGTCCCAAAGTGGTCCGCTTAGCTCGATGCCATAGTTCTTCATCACCTGAATGTCGTACTTTCCGTTTTGCACAACCTTTACCGAATGTGCATTTTCTAACACCTCCTTGAACGGTTGCAAAAACTTCATGGCATCATCGCGGTTTTGTGGCACCGGAACGTAGTACGCTTCGTTTTCCTGCAGTGCAAAGCTCATTCCGACGATTTCAGCGTCTATCGCGGTGGTTGAGGTCGTTTCTGTGTCAAAAGCGTACTCGCTCGCTTCCGCCAAACGACCGCAAAGACTCTTTATATCTGCTTCGCCTTCACAGAGATAGTATTTCTGTACCTCTGAATTAAACGTCAAAAAGGAGCTGATTTTTTGTTCTTCTGTGCCGTTGTCTTCGTACATGCCAAACAAATCGAGCTGCTGATTAACAGTTTTTTGCTTTTGTTGAGGTTTCTTCAAGATTCGTTCCTTGAAGTTCTTGAACTCCAGTTCTGTGAAGATTTCGTCGAGTTTCTCCTCATTAGGTTCCTGCACACGCATGTCATCGAGTGCAATCTGCATCGGAACGTCTGTACGGATGGTGGCGAGGAACTTCGAGAGCTTGATGTCCTCCACCGCACCTTCCACCTTCTCCTTCATCTTTCCCTTCAGTTTGTCGGTGTTCGCAAGGAGGCCTTCGATGCTTCCGAACTCGGTGATGAGTTTCACGGCGGTCTTCTCTCCGACACCCGGACAGCCCTGGTAGTTGTCCGATGCGTCGCCCATTAGTCCCAGAAGGTCGATGACCTGGTCGGTGTTCGCCAGGCCGTACTTCTCGCATACCTCCTTAGGTCCTTCGATATCGTAGCCACCTCCGTGTCTCGGACGGTACATCCTGATGTGCTCCGTAACGAGCTGGCGGTAGTCCTTGTCGGGCGTAAGCATATAAACGTCCATTCCATCGGCGGCAGATAGGGTGGCAACGGTGCCAATGACGTCGTCTGCCTCGAAGCCATCGACCTGCAAAATCGGTATGTTGTAGGCAGTTAGGATCTGCTTTATGTAGGGTATCGAGAGACGTATGTCCTCCGGAGTCTCCTCACGCTGCGCCTTATAGTCTGCGAAAGCCTCGTGTCGGAACGTCTTGCCGTGGTCGAAGGCAACGGCGATGTGCGTCGGCTTCTCCTTCTGCAGCACCTCGTTGAGGGTGTTGCAGAAGCCCATTACGGCACTTGTGTTCATGCCTTTGGAGTTGATTCGGGGTGCACGTATCAGTGCGTAGTAGCTACGGTAGATGAGTGCGTAAGCGTCTATCAGAAACAGTTTTTTCTCTTCCATATACATTAAAAATTGCAATTTGGGTGTAAAAGTACAAAAATTTTTTCAAATAACCACATTTTCCTTCTTAAATTAGAAAGTTTTTTAGTAATTTTGCATTCTGAATACACGTATGAAAGATTATCTATCCATAATTAGACAACCTATTGAGGGTGAGCTCAAGGAGTTCATCAGGCTGTTTGACATGTCTATGTCGCATAGCGACGGGCTCCTCTCGCAGGCTCTGGCGTACATCCGTCAGCGTTCCGGCAAGCGTATGCGACCAATGCTTACGCTCCTCATAGCGCGTGCCTTTGGAGAGGTTTCTGAGGTGACACATCGTGCTGGGGTAGGACTGGAGCTGCTGCACACTGCCTCATTGGTTCATGATGACATCGTTGACGAGGCGGCAGAGCGTCGTGGACAGCGTAGCGTAAACGCCGTCTATGACAATAAAGTGTCGGTGCTTGTGGGCGATTTCATCCTCTCTTCAGCCCTTCTCAACGTCTGTCAGACGCAGAATGTGGAGATAGTAAGATACCTTTCCGCACTCGGTCAGACGCTCTCCAACGGCGAGATACTGCAGCTCACCAGCAATGGTTCGGAGCAGATCAGCGAGGAGGCTTATTTCAAGGTCATAATGCAGAAGACGGCAGCCTTGTTCGAGGCGTGCTGCACGATGGGAGCCATGTCCGTAAATGCTTCACCTGAGGACATAAATGAAGCAGGACTCTTCGGTCGTCAGCTGGGTCTTATCTTCCAGATCCGCGACGATATCTTCGACTATTACGAATCGTCAGAGATAGGCAAGCCGACGGGCAACGATATGCTGGAAGGCAAGCTCACGCTGCCAGTCATCCACTGTGTTCTGAATACGTCAGACAAGGCTATAAAGGCGATGGCGCAGCGTGTGAAAGCCCATGAGGCGACGGCAGATGATATAGCGCGTCTGATAGCCTTTACGAAGCAGAACGGCGGCATAGAATACGCCGAGCAGGTGATGCAGAACATGCATACTGAGGCGCAGTATTTCCTCGATAAGAGGGTAGGGGACAGCGCCGTCCGCAATGCCCTCCAGGCATACCTCGACTATTGTATCGAGAGAAGTCTTTAAGTTTTTCTTGAGGAAAGACTGGTTGTTTTGAAAAGAATGGCGTGATTTTCTTGGAAAATGCGGTGTTTATTTCGAGTAAATTACGGTGTCTTTCTAATGACTTTGTAAAAGCATAGAGATTACCCGGTAAAAGCATAGTTATTACAGTGTAATAGCATAGCTTTTACCGGGTAATTTGATACCTTTTACGACGGGTCTTTTAAATCTTTGATTGTCAAAGGTTTATCCTAGGGTGTCCTGTTTTTTTAGGCTGTTCTAGGCTTTCCAAGGTGTTTATAGGTTTTCCTGCAACTCCTCCATCAGGATGTTTGCGAGGCGTGATGTTCCGAGGCGGAAGAGCTTGTTGTTTAGCCATTCCTTGCCGAGAACTTCCTTTACGATGGTGTAGTAGATGATGGCATCCATGGACGTGTTGATGCCTCCGGCAGGCTTGAAACCTACCTTGCGGCCCGTCTCCTTGTAGTAGTCCTTGATGGCCTGGCACATCACGTAGGCAGCCTCTGGAGTGGCTGAGACAGCCTCTTTGCCGGTGCTTGTCTTGATGTAGTCGGCACCTGCGTTCATGGCAAGGAATGAAGCCTTGCGGATGTTCTCCGGAGTCTTCAGACAACCCGTTTCGAGGATTACTTTCAGGGCTACGTCCTCGCCGCAGACAGCCTTCATTTCGGCTATCTCATCGGTCACTCCTTCCTCGTCTCCGCAGAGGAATTTACCTACCGGCATGACCATGTCGATCTCTGTGGCACCGTCCTTTATAGCCAGTGCTGTCTCGATAGTCTTGACCTCCAGGAACGTCTGTGAGCTGGGGAAAGAGCCGCTGACGCAGGCTATCTGTACGCCCTCTACGTCGAGTGTCTCGCTGACAACTGCAGCGAAGCATGGATAGACGCAGATGGTGGCTGGATGTGGTAGTTCCGGACACTCGTTGTCCCACTTGTTTACCTGTTCTACAAACGCCATGACAGACTGCTCGGAGTCGGTGCATTTCAGCGTTGTGTACTCGATGCTGCCAAAGAGAAAACGCTTCACATCCTGTGTGTCGTTCTCTGCTGCCTTGGCAATGATTTGCATTAGTTCTTCGTTCATAATTGAGACCCCACCTAAACCCCCTTCGGTTCCCCCGTTTTGCGGGGGACAGAAACCCCGTAAGGGGAGGAATTAGGATATGGGGATGTTTAGTTTGTTATTAATTTATTGTTATTGTTTATTGTTGAAATAGTCTGTTAAGATAGCCGTCTTAGAGGCTCCAACGGCGTCTGTAAGCGCCTTTATTCCCTCTTCTGTAGTTGTTGCCTCACGTACTCTTTTGACGCTCTTGAAGGCTGCGAGGAGGGCTTCTTTTGCCTTCGGACCGATACCTTTTATGTCGTCAAGCTCGCTATGCAGTGCGTGTTTGCTGCGCTTGTCGCGGTGGAAGGTTATGGCATAGCGGTGAACCTCATCCTGCATCTGCGTGAGTATGCGGAACAGCTCGCTGTCAGGCTTGAGTTGCACGCTGAGACATTCGCCTGTTGTTGCATCAAAAGTAAGTAATTCTTGTGTTCTGTGCTTGTCGTTTTTCGCTAGTCCGGCTACCTTTACATCAAGATTCAGCCTGTCTATAACCTCTTTTATAATACCCATCTGACCTATTCCGCCATCTGCAATGATGAGGTCTGGGAGCTCTTTCTTCTCCTCCAGAAGCCTCGTGTAATGGCGGAAGGTGGCTTCTCGCATCGATGCGTAATCGTCGGGTCCCTCAACGGTCTTGATGTTGTATTTGCGGTAGTCTTGCTTGGACTTCTTCATACCTTTATATACTACGCAACCTGCCACTGCATCGGTGCCGGAGATGTTGCTGTTGTCGAACAATTCTATGTGGAAAGGTAGCTTTTCAAGGCCTAATTTGTCCTTCAACTCCATCATCATACGCGTGTATTTCTGCTCCGGATTGAGCTTGTCCTGCTGCTTCAGACGGTCGAAACGGTACTGACGGGTGTTCATCTGCGAGAGCTCCAGGAGGTGCTTCTTATCGCCTCTCTGCGGTACAAAGAACGATGCGTTCTCCATCTCCCATTCCATCTCAAACGGCACGATAATCTCTTTTGCGGTGCTCTGGAAACGTTCTCTTATCTCTATGATAGCAGACAGCAGCAGTTCCTCGTCAGACTCCTCCAGCAGGCGTTTGTACTCGTATGTGAACGACTGGTTGATGGTGCCGTTCTTGACGTGCATATAGTTGACAAAGCATAAATCAGCCCCCTCCAAACCTCCCCGAGGGGAGGCTTTTTGAGATATGTTTTGAGGGGTATTATCTATATTTGTGATGGTTTCAGAAGTATCTGAAGAAGCCTCCCCTCGGGGTGGTTGGAGGGGGCTCGTTATTGGGCTGCTTATTGTAAATACATCAACGTCCGTTATTGTGTTGCTGACAATCTCCGTTTTGGCGCAGTATTGGTCAATGAGAAGGTACTTTTTCTTCAATTCCTCCGCCTCTTCGAAGCGCATCTGCTCCGCCAGTTTCATCATCTCGTCGTATATAAGAGAGGACAGGATGCGCGTGTTTCCCTTCAGGATCTCCTTCGCCTTGGAGATGTTTTCGAGGTATTCCTCCTGCGATTGACGGCCTATACAGGGTGCTCCACAGTTCTTAATATGGTACTCCAGACATGGTCTGTATTTGCCCGAAAAGACGTTCTCTTTGGTTAAAGGGAAGCGACACATACGTGGATGATAGAGTTTCTTTATCAGTTCCAGAACGGTGTACATGGAGCCGAGATGAGAGTAGGGACCGAAGTATTGTCCGAAGCCTTTTACTATCTTTCTTGTCGTGAAAATACGCGGGAACGGTTCGTTTGTAACGACGATGGAAGGGTATGTCTTTCCGTCCTTAAGGAGCACGTTATATCGCGGATTATACTTCTTGATAAGGCTGTTTTCGAGCAGCAGGGCCGCCTCTTCGGAGTTTACTACGGTATATGAAATATCCTGAATCTTTGATACCAGAACCTTCGTTTTGAAGCGGTCCACCTCCTTATGAAAGTAGGACGACACACGGCTTTTGAGACGCTTCGCCTTGCCTACGTATATGATGGTTCCGTCCGCATCATAGAACTGATACGAACCCGGTTTCTCGGGCATGGCGAGGACTATGCTCTTGAGCCTTTCGAGGCGCTGGACGGGAGTTTCTTTTGCGTGTGACATATACTTGTATGGTGTGGAACAATCTGAAAGTTGCTTAATGTTTCACGTGAAACTTTAATATACTAACAATACTGAAAAACAACGGTTTATGCGCAGTTTTTAAGTAAAACTTTAACAGTTTTGTTTCACGTGGAACACTATCTGCCCATCATTACGAGGAGGACGTTGATGTCCGACGGCGAGACACCCGGAATGCGTGATGCCTGTGCGAGGGTGTCGGGATTTATCTTTGTCAGTTTTTGACGTGCTTCGGTAGAGAGTGCGACGATGGATTCGTAGTCGAAGTGCCCCTTGATATGGATATTCTCCAGACGGTGCATCTTGTCGGCGGTCTGTCTCTCGCGGTCGATATATCCGGTATACTTGATCTGTATCTCGGCGGTTTCTGCGATTTCGTCGTTGCGGTTTGGCGCTGCGAGCAGTTTTTCGCGGAGGTGGGGTAGGGCAGTGGCGAGCTCGTTGATGGATATTCCCGGACGAGCGATAAGTTCGGAGAGCTTGCATCCGTACGAGAGAGTTGTGGTATTCAGCGATTCCAACAATGCGTTAACTTGTTTTGGCTTGATGTTGGTATCGTTGCAAAAATCGATGATTTCTGAAACGTAGCCCTTCTTCTCCATCCAATGGTCGTAGCGCTCCTTTGTAGCGACGCCGAGCGAATAAGCCTTTTCCGTCAGTCGTGCATCGGCATCATCCTGTCGGAGGAGTATGCGATACTCGGCGCGTGAGGTGAACATACGATACGGTTCATCGACACCCTTTGTCACGAGGTCATCGATGAGAACGCCGATATACGCCTCGTCACGATGAAGGATGAACGGACTCTTACCCTGCAGCTTCAGTGCCGCATTGATGCCTGCGATCATTCCCTGTCCCGCAGCTTCCTCGTAACCCGTGGTACCGTTGACCTGTCCGGCGAAGAAGAGACCTTCGATAACTTTCGATTCGAGCGAGTGGTATAACTGGGTAGGATCGAAGAAATCGTACTCTATGGCATATCCCGGACGATATACGCGCAGGTCTCGGAAACATGGTATCTTTCTGAGAGCATCGAGCTGAATGTCTATCGGCAGTGAAGAAGAGAAGCCGTTGAGATAGAACTCCTGCGTGTCCGTTCCCTCCGGTTCGAGGAAGAGAGGGTGGGAGTCTCGGTCGGGGAATGTCATCAGCTTCGTCTCCACCGAAGGACAGTAGCGCGGACCGATAGACTGAATCTGTCCGTTGTAGAGTGGGGAGTCGGGAAGACCGCTGAGCAGAACTTCGTGGCACTCTTTGTTTGTTGTCGTTGTCCAGCAAGGCAGCTGCGGCAGCTTTGCGCCGTTACCCATGAACGAGAACTTGCAAACGTCGCTGTCTCCCGGCTGCTCCGTCATCTCATCGAAATGAACGCTGCGACCGTCGATGCGCACCGGCGTTCCCGTCTTCATACGTCCGCTGACGATGCCATGGCATGTGATGCTCTCCGTCAGTTCCTTAGCCGGCGGTTCGGCACAACGTCCACCCTCGAGCTTCGTTCGTCCGATGTGCATCAGTCCGTTGAGGAATGTTCCGGCGGTGATGATGACGCACGGTGCGAGAATCGTAACGTCCAGATACGTCAGAATGCCTATGGCTTTACCGCCCTCGACGATGAGCTGTCGCGCCTGGTCCTGCCAGATGTCGAGGTCCGGTGTGTTTTCGAGGATATTGCGCCACTGCCATATAAACTTCCCTCGGTCACACTGCGAGCGTGGCGACCACATAGCCGGTCCCTTCGACTTGTTGAGCATACGGAACTGGATGGAAGTAGCGTCGGTGACGAGACCGATGCCTCCACCGAGAGCATCGACCTCACGAACAATCTGTCCCTTTGCGATACCACCGATGGCGGGGTTGCAGGACATCTGCGCAATCTTGTTCATGTCCATCGTGACGAGACACGTGCGTGCTCCCATCCTTGCAGCGGCATGGGCAGCCTCGCATCCAGCGTGGCCCGCTCCGACGACGATGACGTCATAGAGTAATTTCATATCTAAAATGATGTTGTGTATATACTGAAATAAATATTGTCAACCGACGGAAAATTGTAATCTGCAGTTGCTAAAACTACCAAATACTTTAAAATTTGTTGCAAAAGTAAGGATTTTTTTTGAATTATTTGCCGTTTTGCTTTGTGTTTTCATTTTTTTTTAATAATTTTGCGGTCAAAATATCTTTTGTTGAACGCACATACGTGAAGAAACGACTGCAATTAAATCAATTTTTTTAACATAATTATTTATCTTAACAACAAAAATTTATGTGGTTATTTAATTCATCAATCGGACGTAAGGTTGTGATGTCAGTAACTGGTATCGCCCTTATCCTGTTTTTAACGTTCCACATGTCGATGAATGTTGTAGCGCTCTTCTCAGGAGATGCATACAACATGATTTGTGAGATGCTTGGCGCCAACTGGTATGCAGTAGTGGCAACAATGGGTCTCGCTGCATTGGCAGTGGCTCACATCGTGGTAGCCTTCATTCTGACAATGCAGAATCAGGCAGCTCGTGGCTCAGAGAAGTATGCTGTCTCTGAGAAGCCATCGAAGGTAGAGTGGGCAAGTCAGAACATGCTCGTGCTGGGCATCATCGTTCTCCTCGGCCTTCTCCTTCACCTCTATGACTTCTGGGCAAAGATGATGCTCGTAGAGCTCGCTGGCACAGGTGACTTCGCTCACGCTGCTGACGGTGCTTACTGGATTCAGCAGAACTTCGCAGACCCAATCCACGTAGTCATCTACCTCGTATGGCTCTTCGCTCTGTGGTTCCACCTGACCCACGGTTTCTGGTCAGCAATGCAGACTCTCGGCCTGAACGGTAAGATCTGGTTCTGCCGCATGAAGGTTATCAGCATCGCTTACGCTTCACTCCTCTTCGCAGGTTTCGCAGTAGTAGTGCTCTGCTTCTTCGGTCGCAGCCTCTGCTGCTAGGAAGCCCCACCCGCAACCCCTCCCCCTGAGGAGAGGGGAGAGCGCCAACTCTAAAGGGTATCAAAACAACAACAACGACAAAAAACTTAGAAAACAATGGCAAAGACATTAAATTCAAGAATACCTGAGGGACCAGTAGCAGAGAAGTGGACCGAGTTCAAGGCTCACCAGCGCCTGGTAAACCCAAAGAACAAACTGAAGCTCGACGTTATCGTAGTAGGTACCGGTCTTGCTGGTGCCAGCGCAGCAGCATCACTTGGTGAGATGGGCTTCAACGTACTGAACTTCTGTATTCAGGACTCTCCACGCCGTGCTCACTCTATCGCAGCACAGGGTGGTATCAATGCAGCAAAGAACTATCAGAACGACGGTGACTCGGTATATCGTCTGTTCTACGATACAGTAAAGGGCGGTGACTACCGTGCACGTGAGGCAAACGTATATCGTCTTGCAGAGGTGTCAAACAACATCATCGACCAGTGTGTAGCTCAGGGCGTACCATTCGCTCGTGAGTACGGCGGCATGCTCGCCAACCGTTCTTTCGGTGGTGCACAGGTATCACGTACATTCTATGCTAAGGGCCAGACAGGTCAGCAGCTCCTCCTCGGTGCTTACTCTTCACTCTCACGCATGGTAGAGGCAGGTAAGGTAAAGCTCTACACACGTTACGAGATGGAGGACGTAGTAATCGTTGACGGCAAGGCTCGCGGTATCATCGCTAAGAACCTGACAACAGGTAAGTTAGAGCGTTTTACTGCTAACGCAGTAGTTCTCGCTACCGGTGGTTACGGCAACACTTACTTCCTCTCTACAAACGCTATGGGCTGTAACTGCACCGCAGCAATCCAGGCTTACCGTAAGGGTGCTATGATGGCTAACCCTTCATACGTACAGATTCACCCTACATGTATCCCTGTACACGGCGACAACCAGTCTAAGCTCACCCTTATGTCTGAGTCTCTCCGTAACGACGGACGTATCTGGGTTCCAAAGAACCTTGAGGATGCTAAGGCACTTCAGGCAGGTACGAAGCAGGGTTGGGAGATTCCGGAGCAGGATCGTGACTACTACCTCGAGCGTCGTTACCCGGCATTCGGTAACCTCGTGCCACGTGACGTAGCATCACGCGCTGCCAAGGAGCGTTGCGACAAGGGCTTCGGCGTAAACAACACCGGCCTCGCTGTGTTCCTCGACTTCTCTGAGTCTATCCAGCGTCTCGGCATCGACGAGATCCGTGCACGCTACGGCAACCTCTTCGACATGTACGAGGAGATCACCGACGTTAACCCAGGTGAGTTCGTATGCGAGAAGGACGGCGTACAGTACTACAAGCCAATGATGATCTTCCCTGCTATCCACTACACGATGGGTGGTATCTGGGTTGACTACGAGCTGCAGACCACTATCCCTGGTCTCTTCTCTATCGGTGAGTGTAACTTCTCTGACCACGGTGCTAACCGCCTCGGCGCTTCCGCCCTCATGCAGGGTCTCGCTGATGGTTACTTCGTGCTCCCTTACACCATCCAGAACTACCTCGCTGACCAGTCTATCTGGCCACGTCTCTCTACCGATCTGCCAGAGTTCGAAGAGGCAGAGAAGGCTGTTGACGCAGAGCAGGACCGTCTGATGAACATCAAGGGTAAGCGCAGTGTTGACTCTCTCCACAAGGAGCTCGGCCACATCATGTGGGAGCACGTGGGCATGGGCCGTACGAAGGAAGGTCTTGAGGAAGGTCTGAAGATGCTGAAGGCTCTCCGCAAGGAGTTCAACGAGAACCTCTTCGTTCCTGGAACAAAGGAGGGTCTCAACGTAGAGCTCGACAAGGCTATCCACCTCCGCGACTTCATCCTTATGGGTGAGCTCATCGCTAACGACGCCCTCCATCGTGAGGAGTCCTGCGGTGGTCACTTCCGTGAGGAGCACCAGACAGAGGAAGGTGAGGCAAAGCGTGACGATGAGAACTTCTTCTA
>CAMADY010000055.1 GCA_945831805.1 uncultured Prevotellaceae bacterium | reverse complement strand
ATTATTTATGGGATACGCTTATCAGACTGCTGATCCTGGATTGTACGAAATACTGAAGGAGTACTCAAAGAAGAACAGACAGTATCAAACAGAAGCGGAACATTTCTTATGGGAAAGCATTAGGGGTGAGAATCTTAGATACAGATTCAAACGCCAACATACTATTGGTTGTTTCATAGCAGATTTTGTATGTTTGGAGAAAAAACTGATTATCGAGGTAGATGGTGGTTATCATTATGAGGCGGAACAAATGTTGAGAGACAAATATCGCACAGAATGCCTCAACAAGTTTGGGTTTGATGTGATAAGATTTGACAATGAAGAGATTTTAGACAATATTGACAACGTGCTACAACAGATATTAAACAAGTTACAAAATACTAACTAATAAACAAATGACATGAATAAGAAATTTTTTTTCACTCTTGCACTTTCGTCGCTTGCTTTGGTTTCAAAAGCAGCACCGAAGACCTATACACCTCAAGAGGTAACTAAAGAAAGGCTCCCCTCGGGGAGGTTGGAGGGGGCTAAACCTGGCGCACGCTGGTGGTGGCTGGGTTCGGCACTGAACAAGGCGGACGTGACGTGGAACATGGAGCAGTATGCAGCGCATGGCATCGGAGCACTGGAGATAACACCGCTCTATGGCGTGCAGGGCAATCAGAAGAACAATATCGACTACCTGTCGCCTCAGTGGATGGACATGCTGAAATATGTTCAGGCGGAGGGTAAGCGTCTGGGCATTCAGATAGACATGAACAACGGTACGGGATGGCCTTTCGGAGGTCCTACCACTCCGCTGGAAGAGGCTGCCTGCAAGGTTGTCATCGTAGATTCTATCGTTGATGTAGCAACATTCAAGAAGGGCTACGCCATTCAGGTGCCAGCAAAGGAGCAGAAGTACTCTAAGCTCGACTTCGTGATGGCGTATTCCGTTGATGCTCAGGGAAAGACGCTCGGCGATTACAATATGGACATCACGAACTTCGCTGACCAGAACGGTCTCATCGTGATGCCTTCAAAGACCATCAAGGAACTGAAGAAGACTACCGCAAACAAGAACGGCAAGGTGAGAGTCATTGCTCTCTACGTCGGCAGGACACGTCAGGCCGTTAAGCGTGCTGCGCCAGGTGGTGCCGGCTACGTAATAGACCACTTCGACAAGGATGCCGTAAAGCATTATCTCGACAAGTTCGACAAGGCATTCGCTGAAAGCAATACGCCTTGGCCTAACACATCCTTCAACGACTCCTACGAGGTGTATGGCGCAGACTGGACCCCTACCCTTCCGAAGGAGTTCGAGGAACGCAGAGGCTATTCCCTCAAACAGAACATCTACAAGCTTGTTGACCGCGACGAGCAGACGGTCTGCGACTATCGTGAGACGCTGGGCGACATGCTTCGCGAGAACTTCACGAACCAGTGGGTAGCGTGGGCACACTCCCATGGCATGCAGGTAAGGAACCAGGCACATGGTTCGCCAGCCAACCTTCTCGACCTCTATGCTGCCGTTGACATTCCGGAGATTGAGGGCTTCGGACTCTCTGAGTTCGGCATCAAGGGACTTCGCGTTGACCCGGGCATGACAAAGCTCAACGACTCCGACTACTCTATGTTCAAGTATGCGCCATCGGCAGCTCACGTGTCAGGCAAGAACCTCATCAGTTCAGAGACCTTCACATGGCTTACGGAGCACTTCCGCACATCGCTCTCGCAGATGAAGCCGGACCTCGACCTCATGTTCTGCGCCGGCGTGAACCACATGTACTACCATGGCATCTGCTATTCTCCGAAGAACGACGCATGGCCAGGCTGGAAGTTCTATGCGTCCATCGACATGAGTCCAACGAACTCCATCTGGCGTGATGCACCATACTTCAACAAGTACATCGAGCGTTGCCAGTCATACCTCCAGTCAGGCAAGCCGGACAACGAGATCCTCGTCTATTTCCCTATCCATAACCTCTGGAAGAAGAATCAGAAGACTCTCTTGCAGCAGTTCGCCATCCATAACCTCGGACATCTTGCTCCGGAGTTCAAGGCATCAATCCTTGAGCTCGACCAGCTAGGCTACGACTGCGACTATATCTCTGATATGCAGATTCTTGCATCAAAGGCAACGGACAAGAAGATCATCACCGAGGCAGGCATTGCATACAAGGCTCTCCTCATTCCTGACGGAGCAATCCTTACGCATGACGTGAAGGAGCATATCGAGAAGCTTAAGGCGCAGGGCATCACCATCATCAACGGTAATGACGCTCAGGCTCTTGCGAAGGTTACGAAGCCTGAGGAGATGAAGACAAAGCTCGGACTGAAGATGATACGCCGTAAGACAGACGCTGGCTACAACTACTTCATCGCCAACCTCACTCCGAAGGATGTTGACGCATACGTGAACATCGCCGTTGACTACAAGACAGCGAAGTGGTATGACCCTGTTGCAGACAAGACATACGGCACAGAGACGTCTGCCGATGGTCTTCGCGTGAACCTCCGTTCCGGTGAGTCCATGATTCTCATGACGGAGAATGGTGTCGATGCTGTTACAGGTGCTACGAGTTCTGCAAGCGCTACTTCTACAGAGAAGGTTTGTGCAGCTGCCCCACGTCCTACGACAGAGGTTGCCGGCACATCTATAGACATCAACAAGGGTTGGTGCCTCTCATTCACCGAGGAGGCTCCGCAGGTTAAGGGTTCGTTCAACATCGACAGGCTCCAGACATGGGAGACCCTCAACGATGACTCTGCAAAGGTTACGATGGGTACCGGCGTCTATGAGACAACCTTCATGATGGGCAATGCAACAGCCGGCAAGAAGGCAAGCAAACAGAAAAAGGTATCTCAGAAAGCTGCTCCTCGTGGAGGTTGGGAAGGGGCTACATGGGCAATAGACCTCGGCGACGTTCGTGAGTCCGCGCGCGTATATATAAATAATGTGTTCGTGGGTTGCGCATGGAGCGTGCCATACATCCTCAACTTCGACGGTAACATCCTCAAGCAGGGCGAGAACACCATCCGCATCGAGGTTACCAACCTTCCTGCCAACCGCATAGCAGACCTCGACCGCAAGGGTGTCGAGTGGCGTAAGATGGAAGAGATCAACGTTGTGGATATCAAGTACAAGAAGACGAAGTACGACCATTGGGCTCCTGTTCCATCAGGCCTCAACTCAACGGTTCGCATCTATCAGGTGAAGTAAAAACATCGCTACAAGATGAATAACTCGGTGAAGTAAAAACATCGCTACAAGATGAAAACGCGATGAAGTAAAACACCTCACCGGTCATCAATAAAAAACCTCCAATCTCAGGTAATCCCTAAGGTTGGAGTTTTTTTATTGATGACCGATTATTTATCAAGGACGGTCCCATTGACAACAAATGGGTTACATCTTGAATGGCAGCGTAGCCTTTATGTCTCGTGAGCTTGCACCGACGTATGCCTTGAAGGTGCCCGGCTCAGACTTCCACTGATGAGAGAGTTCATCGTAGAACTGAAGATCTTCCTCTGTGATGGTGAAAGAGACGGTCTTCTGTTCGCCAGCCTGCAGATAGACATTCTCAAAATGCTTCAGTTCCTTCTGCGGACGAACGACAGACGCCTTGTCGTCACCGATATAGAGCTGAACAATCTCCTTGCCATTACGCTTGCCCGTATTCTTCACGTCTATGGAGACAATCCATGACTTGCCGTCAGCCTTTATCTTAGCATTGGAATAGGCGTAGGTGGTGTAGCTGAGACCATAGCCGAATGGGAATACGACAGGCTGCTTCATGGTGTCGAAATAGCGATAGCCTACGAGCACGTCCTCCGCATATACCTCCACCTCATTGCCCTTGCCGTTGTGTGTGCGTGAGTTGTCGTTAGTGTTGAGGGCAAGAGGCTCAGCCTTTGTGCGGATAGCCTTAAGGAGGTCGGCAGACTTAGGGCTTTCCTCCTTGCCGTACTGATACTGTGCAGGGAGATTCTGTGGCTCCACGCCCGGATAACCCACGAGTCCGTACTTATGCGAAGGATAGTCCTCCAACTTCTGTGCGTATGTGAATACCGTCTTGCCTGAGAAGTTATAATCTCCACTGAGCACGTCAGCAAGAGCATGGCCTGCCTCACTTCCGAGATACCACGACTGCACGAGGGTTGTAACGTTCTTCAGCCAAGGCATGGCGATGGCATTGCCGCTTGTTATGATGGTAACCATCTTCTTGCCGGACTTTGCGAGTGCCTCGATAAGGCGGTCCTGCTTGAAGGAGAGGTTGAAGGAGAGGCGGTCGCCACCCTCGCAATCCTCGAAATGACTCTTGTTCAGACCACCTATATATATTATAAGGTCTGCATCCTTCGCCTTGCTTACGGCATCCTCATAGAGTGAATCCTCAACAGTTGCGGAGACTTTCTCTATACCGCCGTAGATACTTCTGCCACCTTTGTAGCCCTGTGCGTATGTTATATCCCAGAACTTGCCGAATCTTTCCTTGAGTCCACGGAGAGGGCTAACCTCGTCCTGTGGCTTAAGCTCAGAGGAGCCACCGCCCGGACAAAGCTGGCGCACCGCATTCTCACCCACTACGAGCACCTTCTTGTATGCCGTGGTGTCGAGAGGCAGGAGGTTAGCATCGTTCTTCAGCAGTACAAGTCCCTCACGGGCAATGCTACGAGCCGCCATCTTGTGAGGTTCACTGTTGAGACTGCCGAAAGGCTTCTTCGTGTTCATGGCAGTCTTGAAGATGAGTGCCAAAACGCGGCCTGCCTTGTCATTGACAACCTCCTCGCTTATCTCACCGGACTTGGCGAGGTTATAGTAGGCATCGCCAAGATAATAGTCATCGTATCCGAAGCCCTTCTTCTGCGAAGTAAGGCCATTGGTGTATGTTCCCATCTCGATATCGAGACCATAGAGAGCCGACTCCTTCGTGCTATGCGCAGCACCCCAGTCGGAGATGTTCACGCCCTTGAAGCCCAGCTCACCCTTGAGGATGTCGTTGATAAGCCATTTGTTATGGGTGCAGTGCATGCCCTTGTAGCGGTTGTAGCTACCCATGATGCTCCATGGGTCAGCCTCCTTTATGACCTTGGCAAACGGACGGAGGTAGATTTCGTGGAGAGCTCTGTCAGACACCTTCACATCCACATGACCACGAAACTCCTCCTGATCGTTGAGCAGGAAGTGCTTCAAGCATACCGCAACGCCCTTCTTCTGGAGGTTGCGTACATACTCTACCGCAAGTGTTCCGGAGAGACAAGGGTCTTCGCCCATATACTCAAAGTTACGACCGTTGAGAGGAGTACGATAGATGTTCAGACCTGGTCCGAGCAGTACGTCCTTCTCACGATAGCGTGCCTCTTCGCCTGCACTCTGTCCATAGACAATAGCCATCTTCGGATTCCACGTAGCCGCAAGACATGTCAGTGCCGGAAAGGCAGTCACTGAGTCGTTGGTCCAGTTGGCATGGTTCCAGTCGTTCCAGTTTATCTCCTCCCTTACGCCATGAGGACCGTCACTCATCCACAACTCAGGGATGCCGAGACGCGGACAGCCGGGGCTTGAGAACTTACTCTGCGCGTATGACAGACGGCATTTCTCCTTCAGCGTCATGCGTGAGAGGGCATCCTTCACGCGCTCTTCAATAGACAACGTCTCATCCTGATATGGCATCAGATTCTGTGCGCCAGCCTGTGAGAGTACCACGAAGGCAAACACAAATAACGATAATATTTTTCTCATTGTTTGATAATTATGAACTATGATTTTTGGAAATAATGATCAGTCCCCTTTTCCCATTTCATATCCTTTACTATTTAAGCGAAAAAATCTTTTAAGCGAAAAAACGTAATCACAACTTCCCATTTTCCATTTTTCACTTTCCACTTTCCATTTTCCACTTTCCATTTTTCACTTCCACTTGGCCATTATCCACTCCATGTGCTGTCGCTCCATCGTCTCCGAAGTCCAGTGCTCATTGATTGGAGTGAGGAAGAGTTCCTTCGGACATGTGAGGGTGTTCCATGCCGCATAGCTTGTGGTAGGTGGACAGGTGCTGTCGTTATAGCCGAACGTGAGACGTACAGGACACTTCACGATACGGCAGAAGTTTATTACGTCATAGTAGCGAAGGTTGTCGATAACCGGCTTGTTTGGCGTTCCGTCGAGGTTCATCAGCAGACCTGGAGTCCTGTGCATGTGCGGATAACCACCGGTGCGTCCCTTCTCTGAATAAGCCGCCATGTCGGTAAGTGCCGGATGGTTTGCCACGCAGAGGTTCACACGACTATCGAGAGCCGCTGTGATGAGAGCCAGCGCACCACCTTGTGAGCCACCCTGCACTGCGAGGTGCTTGCCGTCCCACTCAGGTAGTGAGCAGAGGAAGTCATTGCATCGAACCATTGCAGCATACACATGGCGCATATAGTAGCGCTCACGGTTCTCAAGGCAGTTGTTGAGATAGCCATTGTCCTTCGCACCGAAAGCATTCGATATCTCCTTGAACTCAGCATCCGTCATCGTTGGGTTCAGGCCGTGAATCTCAACTTCGAAGCGTATGAAGCCGTTCTCTGCATAATACTTATGGCGCAGAGGCTCCTTGATGGTCTTGATGCCGGCACCTGGAGGGCAGAGACATGCAGAGAGCTTACCCTTTTCAGCATCCTTCGGCATGGTGAGGTAGCCATAGATAGCATGCTCCTTGTCAACCTTCAGCTTGACGAGCCAGCAGTCAACCTTGTCCGTGCAATACTCCGGCGCAAGGATGCGGGTGTATGTGACAGGTGTCTTGCGTGCCTCTTCGATGGTCTGCTTCCAGAACTCCTCAAAGTCCTTAGGCATCTGCGTGAACGGCTTTATGTCTGTTGCGCCATAGCCCACCTTCACATGGTGTGCGGTCTTCATGCCGTCAACGGTAGCAGTGAGTCTGAGGTCCAGAAATCCCGGAGTCTTGCGTGTGCCGACAGCGATGGTAGCCTTACCGTTCTTCAGCCTCACCGAACCTTTCTGCGTAGCGTCGAGCATGTCGGGAGCAATCTCGTAGCTCACCTCAGCATCCTGTGCCACACCATACTTATATAACTGCACCTCAACGTTTGCCTTCTCACCCGTCTTGTATAGCCAGTCCTTATGGTCAGGATTAGTGACCCACAGGAAGTCAGCCCTGTAGGGGTAGTTCTCTGCGTTTATTGCCATTGCCACAAAGAGCATCAGGCATGTCATTATTCTTCTCATATAGTCAGCAAGTAGTTATTTTTATGTATTATGCAAGAATCTTTTTCTGTGTTATGCAGGGAACAAAACAAGTCTGCTCCCTGCATGTAAGTAATCTGTATTTATTATCGCAGAACGACAATTATTTTTATTTCTTCACTACAAAGAAGGTAAAGGTGCGGTTCTTTGCCTCCACACGGTATGGCTTGAGGGCCTCGGCATTGCCGCTCCAAGAGTCAATACCACCGACGCCAGCCATCTGCTGGTCGATGTAGAGGTTGGTGTAGTACGACTTCTTGACGTCCTGTGGATGGCGCTGAGCCTTGTCATTGCCTTCGTCGAGGTCGCGAACCTCATAGTGGAGCGCAACGGCAGAGAAACTGTTGTCGGAGAGAATCTCATAACCCTTGCCAGCCTTCGTTGTCTGTCGCCACCAGCGTATATCGCACTTAGAACCCGTCTCCTGTGGACGTACGTATGGGAAGAACTGCTCGTCAGCCGTCTGCTTGTAGATGCCGATGTTCTGCGAGAGGCAGCGGTCGGTGTAGTTCTCGACAGGACCACGACCGTAGAACTCGCTCTGATCCATGTCGTAAGGCAGGAGCATCACGACACCGAAGCGTGGCATTGCAGGAACCTTCAGTGAGTCGTCGGTGAACTCGATGGACTCCGTAACCTTCCATACGCCCTCCTTCATGGTCTCATACTTCAGGGTGAAGTTAGCCTTCACGGAGTTTATCCAGTACTCCTCGGTAACGACATTGCCTTCTGTCTTGCGTGACTTGCATACGCACTCTGGGTTACGCCATGACCTGCTGCTTCTGCGATGTATGCCAGCACCCATATCGTTGTCTGTCACAGCACGCCAGAAACTTGGACGCAGTGTGAATGGCAGTGGCTCTGCCTTCGCTGGCTTTACATCCGACTGATAGTCAGCCGTTGCCATACCGTAAGGATAGCCCGAGATGGTGAGCTGCTGATGGGCTACGGAGTGTCCCTTCCGGAGCAGTCCCTCGTCGTTCTTCAGCTCATAGCTGACGGTGAGTATTAGCTCCACGTCCTTGTCGAAGAGCTGATATGGCACCTTGACGTCCTTCGTCTGCTGAGGAGCGATGCTGAGGTCGTCGATGTAGCCTTCCTGTGCCTTCACTCCGTTGGCGGTGAGTGTCCAGTGGAGGCGCACATAATCGAGAGGACGGAAGAAGTTCTCGTTCTTCACACGTATCATACCCTTGTCGAGGTCTGCTGCCTCAGTCCAGATGTTTTGGTAGAAATATGCATACTCGTATGCCTGTGGTGTAGGCTTGCGGTCGGCTGTTATGAGGCCATTGCAGTTGAAGTTATTGTCGGAACCGTCATAGTCGTTGTAGTCGCCACCATAGAGGAACTTGTTTGGGTCACGACGGTCACGCAGTGCCTGATCCACGAAGTCCCAGATGAAGCCACCCTGATACTTAGGATATTTGCGCACGAGGTCCCAATACTCCTTGAAGCCACCACCGGAGTTACCCATGGCATGAGCGTACTCACACTGGATGAGCGGTTTCTTGTTTGCTTCGTTCTTGGCGTAGTTCTCGCATCCCCACTGCGAAGCGTACATAGGACAGTAGATGTCGGTACCCTCACGGCCATGAGCCTGCTCATACTGCACCGGACGTGAGAGATCCTGCGACTTTATCCAGTTGTAGGCATTGGTGAATCCGATGCTCATGCACGACTCGTTACCGAGGCTCCAGAAGATTACGGATGGGTGGTTGAACTTCGTTGCTACGTTATGCTTGTTGCGTTCGAGCACCTGCTGTGCGAGCTTAGGCATCTGCTTCTTGCCCTCATCGCCATAGCCGAAGGCATGGCTCTCCTGGTTTGCCTCGGCACAGACGTAGATGCCGTATTCGTCGCAGAGGTCATACCATACCGGATCATCAGGATAGTGGCAGGTACGCACGGCATTGATATTGTACTGCTTCATCAGCTTGATGTCCTCAATCATGCGCTCCCTTGATACGACATAGCCTTTGTCAGGGTCGAGCTCATGGCGGTTGGCACCCTTGATGAGCACCGGCTGACCATTGACGAGCACCTGCGAGTTCTGTATCTCAACCTTGCGGAAACCTACCTTAATAGGTATCACGTCGCCACCCTGCTGTGTTACGGTGAGGGTATATAAATAAGGTGTCTCGGCAGACCACTTCATAGGGTTCTTCACTTCCAACCTAGCCTTTGCACCGGCTGTCTGTTCGAGCACTACGTTGCCTTTGGCATCCTTCAAGGTATAGACGAGCCTTGCATTGCCCTTCACCTTTGCGTCGATGTTCAGCACACCGTCGGTGTAGTTGTTTACGAGGTCTGGGGTGATGCGTATGTCGCTGATCTGCGTCTTAGGATTCTTGGTGTAGAGGTAGAAGTTGCGTGCCGTACCTGAGAGGCGCCAGAAGTCCTGATCCTCGGAGTAGGAACCATCGCACCAGCGGAATGTCTGGAAGGCGATGAGGTTCTCGCCCGGCTTCACGAACTTCGTGATGTCATACTCGGCAGCAATCTTGGAGTCCTCGGTATAGCCTACGTACTTGCCGTTGACCCAGAGGTACATGTTTGACGTTACACTACCGAAATGTGCAATGACCTGCTGTCCCTTCCAGTCGGCAGGGATGGTGATCTTCTTACGGTAGGATCCCACGTGGTTGTCCTTTACAGGCACCTCAGGAGGGTTGTTCCAGAAGTGTCCACGCCATCCGAATCCCACGTTGATGTACTCCGGCTCTCCATAGCCATACATCTCCCAGTTGCCCGGAACAGGCATGTTAGCCCACTTTGAGTCGTCGTACTTCAGGGAAAAGAAGTCTGTAGGGCGCTCGTCGGCGTTCTTCACGAAATGGAACTTCCAGTTGCCTTCGAGTGACAACTGCTTTGCGTTGGATGGCATCACCTCGGTATGTACCGGATAACGGTTCACCTCATTGACGTTGAGGTCATGCCACTCTGTGAATGTCTGTGCCTGGATTGGCAGTGCAGACACCGATGCTAACAGCATTGCGCTGAGAGCCTTTCTTGTCTTGTTGGTCATAGTTTATGTCTTATGTTAAAGTTGTTTTTTAATTCGGGAACACGTAGAACTTTCGGTCTTTCTTGTAGTCGAGCATCCATTGGTCGAGGATGATGTGGTCGTCAAGGGCAGTGATTGTGATGCTGTGCTGCCCCTCCGACAGCTCCACCTCCGTAGTGCGGAGAGCCTGTCCACGCAATACGTTGAGCTTCCACCGCTCGGAACGGTATGGTTCCTTCAGCGAATATATCACCGGCTCACCTCCGTCGATGCTCACGCTGTATCTAATGTCACCCTTGTCGTTCGCTTGTGTAGGGATTAGTGCCGTACGTATGTATGCTTTCGATGGGTTGCCCTTCGGCGTTGCCAATGCCTTCGATGTGTCAAAGCGGAACGTCAGCGATGCTCCCTTAGGAATGCGCACTGCCTTCTGGCTGTGACCGAGCATCTCCACCGGTTGCGGAGTACCCGTCGAGGAGTCGTATGTAGAGGCATTGCGGACGATGCAGCCTTCCAGAGCCTTCGCCGACAGAGGGCGTGCCATGGTCTTGCGTATGAAGGTGCTGTCGGAACTCTTGTAGTCCATGAAGACAGGCAGGTTCTGTGGTTTACAGTCCATCAGTCCCTTCCATTTGCCACCGGCAAGGGCATTGTATTTCGTTGTCAGCGCCTTGATCTTTTCCTGAGCCTCCATTGCAGAAAGGGTATCGCCCAGCTGTGCCTCAAGCTGCTTGTGCGCCATGGCGGCAGCGCACTCTACAGGGTACAGCACATGCGCAAAGAAGGCATCCCTGTGCTCCGGCTTCGGAGTGATGCCATTGACCTGCTTCACGAGTTCGTCGTAGCTGTCGAGATAGCGCTGCAACTCATCGCCAAACTCCGTCTCGGAGAACTCCGTACCCATCGGCAAAGACCTGCCGCCAGGGTACTTTTTCTTATCGAGCTCTATCTGCGTCCATCCCATGAACTCTGGGCGGCGTATTGCCGTAAGCTTGTAGAACTTCTCCATCTGCGGAGCAAGCTTGCTACCCACCGTCTCACCGAACTGCTGACAGAGCCATCCACGCAGATGCTGACGTATGGTGGCAGGTGTGACAGAGTTGATGTTCCATGCCATGTCCATTGCGAGGGAGAGGTCGTATGCCGCCACCTTCGGGTCATGAACGTTGATGATCCACAGCTTTCGGGCATTATGGTCGTAGGCCTCCTTCAACTCGTTATATACGAGTCCAGGCGATGTGGTGGTAAGCCATAGATAGCTGTGAGGCCTTCCCCAGTAGCTGAGGTGGTAATAGACTCCTGCCCCACCCTTGCGCTGCTGCTGTTGCTTGTCGCTGAGGCGCGTCATGTAACCGTAGTTATCGTCACACCACATCAGCGTGACGTCCTCCGGAACCTTCAGTCCCTGCTCGTAGATCTCCAGTACCTCCTTGTAAGGTATGAACACCTGAGGCACATTCTCCACGTCCTTCGAATAGTTATGTCTTATCAGCTCGCGCTGGCTATCGATGACACTCTGCAGTCCGTCGAACTTCTCCTTCGCCGTCTTAACGCCCTCCATGCTGCCATCGTGGATGCCTCGCATGCCGATGGTGAAGAACGCATCCCTGCCCTTCATCTGAATGAGGCGCTCCTTCCAGTAGTTCTCTACGTTGTGGCGGTTGGTGATGAAGTTGTAGTCGCCGAGCTCCTTCTTGTCCCACTCGCCGACGTTGTTGCGGAGTATCGGCTCGCAATGGCTCGAACCCAGCACTATGCCGTAGCGTTCTGCCATCTCCCTGTTGCCATGGACGTTGAAAAATGCCTTCGTCACTTCGTGCATGGCAGGCCACAGCATGTTTGCCCTCAGGCGCAGCATCAACTGGAACAGCCTCTCGTACGTCTTCGGACCAATAGCCTTCTGCTTATGGCCGTTCACCTCCTCGGTATGTCCATTGTATCCGTCAACCGTCTGCGCCCATTGCAACAGCGACCAGTCCTCATCGTTGATGAAGATGCCACGATATTCCACTGATGGTGCCTGTACGGTCTCAAACTTGTCGGCGATGGTAAGATGCTGTCTCTTCTCCGGCTTCACATCGCCCCACCATACCCATGGCGAAACTCCCGCAAGGCGTGAGAGTTCCATGATGCCGTATGCCGTGCCCCTGCCGTTGTTGCCGACGATGATGATCTTACCGTTCCTCACTCCAAGGAAAAACGCATCCTTGTTGTCCATCAGTTTCAGCGAGAGGACATTCAGCTTGTCAAGAGTCTTGAAAGCTTTGCCGGGCGCGAGGTCCAGCTGATAAATCTCTATCTTCGATGACTTATGCGCCTCGGCCTCTTGTCCCGTCACCTGCTCCATGTCGCTGGAGAAGAGCCTCAGCGCCTCATGCACAACAGGTGAAACCTTGCCCACAACGGAGTATCTCACGGCATGGGTGCCGTCAAACCACGTCATGGCCATTGACTCCATAGCAACAAAACATAAAAGAAAGATATATGATAGTCGGTTCATTTCTTGTAGATAAATCAGGGTAATTGTAATGGTTAGCGCATGCACACGAATGCGCACGTATATATAATTAGGTGCAAATATACTACTTTTTTTTCATTCCCACAAATTTTTCCCATGCAAAAATACATTATCACTATATAACCGCCCGGCGCATAATGACTGATTATTATAATAAGGCAATAGAAAAAATAGAACAAAAAAGCATAGAAATACCGCTCTTTTTGCGGTCATTTCACAGAAGCATATTCAAAACACTCCAAAATGGTCTAAAAATAGCGATTTTTGCACTGTGTACGCACACAACCGTTGATATATATCAATTATACGCTTTTTTTTGAAAGATTTTTTGAAAATTGTTTGCGCACACAGTTTTTTCTCCGTACCTTTGCATCGTCAAAAGGAACAAAGGACAAAACCAATACTTCCCGAGACATCAAAAAGTAAAGCAAAGATAAAGTCAAAAAGATTGCAAAGATTGTTTAGGTTAGTAGAAATTATAGATTGATTGATTTAGGTTGAAGCAAAGTTAAGGTAAGAGATTGAAGAAAGAAGGATAACATGTTTGACAGAAGTCCGAAGGGCAAGGAGCGGCGACAATGAGCCGACTACCTACCCCGACAGACGGTCAACAACACTTGAAAGAATATTGTTTAGGTTAGTAGATATATAATTGATTTAGGTTTTAGTTATTAGGTTAGTAAAAAGATTGTTTAGCAAAGGATAACGAAGAGAAGTCGTGAGACCTTTCTTCTTTAGAAAAGAGATTTGATACTTGCTTCGGCAAGCGGAGAAATCCGGCAAAACATACTTTATATGCGCTGCGGCTCGTGAAGAGTAGCAGCGCATATTTCATTTATACCCACATTATTATCAGCAATTAAGGTGCTACGGACATTAGAAGAATGTTCTGAGCACCTTGTTGAAGATGTCGTTAGGTGAGGCAAGGTCAAAGAGTTCCATGGACGTTTTGAGTTTTATTACGTCGATGCCACTGCCCATAATGTAGCGTATGTCTTTACCTTTGTTGTCGAGCAGAGCCTGACATATCTCCCTCAGTCTCTTGCCGAGAACAGGATGCTGAACGTATGCCTTAGCCTCATCAAGACCGTCAAGTCCGTAGTATTCGGAGTTGTAACTGTGTCCCAGTCCTTTCTGCTGAGGGAAGATGTACCATATCCAGTGTCCCTCTTTCCTTCCGTTCTGCATCTCTTTCAAGGCATAGGGGTAGTCACGCTCCTGAGCTACAAGAAACCTGTCAAGGTCATAGCCGTTGCAGGAAGGAGCACCGATGACGTCAGTTTCCTTTACCTCTTGCTGTACAACGGAAGGACCAATGTCTTTCCATTCGCTAAGAACATCTTTCCTTCCCTGATACTTCAGCTTTGGCAGATCCTCCTTACGGAACACTTTGCTTTCAAGGATAAGATTTTCGAGGGCTTTCTTAACTGCACCTTCTGTCTGGCATTTTGAAAGTGCCTCCATGTCGGCAGTGATGGTGATTGACTTCTTGATGTCAAGGTTGACAGCGGTTACTTTGATTTTCTTATACTCCATATCCTTTTGTGAAATTCCTTGTTTGTTCTCATTATTATAGTTATCAAATTCGCGTTGGAAAGGCACGAAGTTACCTTCCGGGTTGTGACCTCTACGCGAATTATGATCCTCAATGATAGCAAATGTTATCACCTGGAAGTGATTTCTGAATTCCTTTTCGTCCATCACTTCATGGAAAAGTCTCGCTATCTGTGCTGGAGGATTGCAGAAAGCGCCACATCCTAAAGCACCTAAGACCATACTGTCGTGACCATGCTTCAGTGCGATACGGAAAATCGTTCGTATCTTATTCTTGGTTACAATGACCTCCTCTGGTGCCAGTCTTCCTTTGATGAGTTTTGGGTGAGATATTCCAGCCACGGCAACAAAGGACAAAACATGAGGTTGCTTAAACAGAGGATAACCTGTTGCCTGTGTACCTCGGAAAACAACCGCATTAGGAGTATATACTCCACCATAGTTTTTATCCAGGGGATATTGCTTCACAGAGCGTTTTAGTCCATATTCCTCAGCATATTGAGCGAATTGATACATAGACTTAAACAGGTTGGATCTTCTAAATAGATTTTCTTCCTGAGCTCCCGCACCACCCATGACACCCCCTCCAGGATTCTTTGAACTTGCCATGTTTAAGACTACAGGATTGAGACCTTGTAGTTTAAGGTTGTTGGCTGCAATTAGGCAATCCGTATTTTCTACTTTAACCTCTGTATTGTATAGAGGAAGTGCACTTGTGTCAAGTATGATAGGTTCACTATAAAGCACACTATTCTCGGCCATCTCTTTCCAGTCAGGCAATGTGACAATAGAGCCATCCTCTGCCATGTATGACCCATTGTTAACGATATCCATTGTCTGGGAATATATCTCCTTCTGAAGATTACGCAGGATTATTGCTGCTTTGTTTGAACCTGTCAGTCTTCTTTCGTTTGAAGCTTCCTCAAATCGTTTTAACCATTCTGCTGCTCTCATGCCTTTTCTAGGTTTCTGTTATTGCTTACCACGTTGGAAATGTACTATAAATTTGATGTATTGTTCATATTTGCCATAACACTTATATATACCGACAATATCAATAATGTAACATACATTTCGTTGCAAAGATAAACTTTTTTTCTGACACAACAAAATTTTTCCGTCACTTACTGCAATAATTCCACAATAGGATGGGTCTGTCCTCACGCTGCACGAGCTTTCCGATGTAGTCCATGCCTCGCGATGTCACCGTCACGCAACCAGAACAGGAACTGCCGTTGAGCGGGATATACTTCCTCCATACGTTGGAGTCGAGAAAGCCAGAGCGGTGAATCATCAAGCCCCTGACGTATGCCGTCTGATTGTCGATGTCAAGTCCGCGCAGCAGGTAGCCGCTCTTGTTGCGTCTGCCATGCTGCTTCGTAATGAGGAACCTGCCGAGCGCAGAACAGTTGCTGCCGATCTTATTGGAGAAGACAGGCTTCTCTGCAGTGCTCCCCTTGCCCGGACCATGCATGACGTAGGTCCTCGCCACGATCTTGTTCGCATGGAAATCCCACACATACAGTCGTGGCGTGCCGCTCGGAACGCCGTAATCCACGAACAGCGCATACCTCATGCTCATGTTCCTTCTCCTCACAAACTCAAATGCTGATGCCGCGCGAGCCTCCAGTGACTCATACTCCGTCCTGTCCGGCATGGCAGGAATGAAGATACCGTCCCTACCCTTCATGTCCTCCAAGTCAGACAGGATGTAATACTTCCATGCCCAATAGCCGAAGGCTAAGAGAGTTAGTAACAGTCCGAAGGCTACACTGCCGATAATCGTTTTCTTTCCTTTCTTTGTCATGGTTAATCGTAAATATTTTAATTCGCTTATTGAAATAAAATTTTCGGATAATTCGCGGAAAATTTGCGGTAATTTACGTTATAAACAAATATCTTACATGCAGTATAGTGCATAATCAAGAATCACGCACAGGACTTCTTGATTTTCCCTTTGATGCCTTCCGACTGCGAGAACCCGAATCCCATCACCTTCGTGTATGCCGGCATTGCCTTCTCCGGCTCCGTTTCCTTCGGAATAAACACCGAGCGGCGCTGGGTCTTCGCCTGTTCCGCAAGGGCATCGAAGGAGATAGCGGCTTGCGCCATTGCAGCCTTCAACGCTACGGAGTTTACGAGGAACTCAATGTCGGAGGCGTTCATGCCGTCCGCAAGCCGTGCAAGCTCCGAGGTGTCGATGTCTTCATCCTGCGGGCGGCCTTTCAGATAAAATTCTATCAATGCCTTGCGACTCTCCTCATTGGGCAGACCTACGTAGATAATCTTGTCCATCCTTCCCGTGCGGAGCAAGGCGGGTTCAATAGAGTAAGGACTGTTCGAAGTTCCGACAACGAAGATGCCGTCCTTGCTGCAATTGTTCATGTGCGAGAGAAACTCGTTGACCGATTCGTGAACATCTACAGCACCACTTTCCAGTCCTACCTGCGAGCGGTCAGGCACGAGCGAGTCAATCTCATCGATGCACAGTATGCAGGGTGCCTTCTTCCTGGCATTCTCAAACATCTCCCTTATCCTGCCTGCCGTCTGGTGTATGAAGTGAGCCGTGACATCAGCGGCGGTGACGAGCTCAAAGTTCATATTTGACTCCTCAGCAAACTTCTGCGCGATGTAAGTCTTGCCACATCCCGGAGGACCATAGAGCAGCATGCCATTCAGCGGATGCAGACGATACTGCTCCATCAGTTCCTTATGCTGCATAGGCCATAGCACCTCATCCCTCAGCTGCTGCTTCAGCTCCTCCATGCCGACAACGCTATCGAAACCCTTCGCTGCGACCTTTTCCTCCTGAGTATCCTCTTGAACATCACTTTGTACCTCCTCTTGAACACCATCTTGAACACCCTCAAAATCTGTTCGTGGCTTTATCAGTGTTCCATCTTCCGTGAACCACATGTTGGTCCTCTTGCCATCAACCCAGACGTAGTTGTATAAATCCACGTCATATATGTCGCCTGTCTCCAAGTCAACAGTTGGTATAAGATGCGGAGTGTCATCTGCCACTTCCTTTTGTGCTGCTGTTGAATCATAAGATGCTCTGCACCACATCTTGTACATCTCAAACCCCTCGATGACCTCAAAGACGCAGAAGTTACGGTCGTAGAATGTCCTTTCCAGAATGGAGTAGGCATCACACCTGCATCCCAGCAACCTCTCGCCTCCTGCCAGAACATCCTTGTCGAGATAGACCTTCACCTTTCCAACGACAAACTCCGAATTGTCCATGACATCATAGACCTCATACTCATCTGTCTGTTCTACGAGTTCCAGAATCTTCAACGGCGCATTTGCCCTCTCCGAATCAGGAACGCCAAAGCACCAGAACTCCATCAGGAAATCACCTTTCTCAAAGAAACCCTTCGTCATTTCACCTCCTTGTTTAGATTATACACTCACCTTGCGGCAATACTATATACCTGAATCATAAAAAACGTAACCTACCTATATAAAAAATGGACTCCGAGCTATGCTCGCCTGAGCTTTTGGCGAAGAACTCTACTCATGTCTCCTATATATACGATATTTAACATGCTTCTTGTACGGGCTCATATGATTCTGCTTAAAATCTGACACCCATCTATTGCCATCATACATAGCGATATGCCCCCAGAAACTATAAGTCCCCTTAGGTATTACTACGATGTCACCCTTCCGTATCTGACACTTTGGCGAACAGTCTTTTCCTATGTCCTCATACACCTTGCCAAAACCATATAACGGCAAAGCATATCGATAAGCCCAAGCCGGCAAAATACCAATAGGACAGCCACCTACCTGCATGGCTCTCATTACGAACCATGCACAACAAGTATGCGACCTGTCAAGCGCATTATTTGTAACATACTCACATGCCTTATCATTATCATAGCTATAGAACTGAGTATATAAGCCATAACCGACTCCCAGAAGAGTCAACACAATAAATGTCTTTACTTTCTTTGTCATATTGATTGTAATTTGTTAGTTTGAAAAGAGTTCGTTCTTCAGGAAGTCTATAATCTCATCCTTCTTATGCACCATGATGAAGTGGTTCTCGTCTTCTTCGAAGAAAAGTCTTGCATCCGTGCCACATCGCGTAAGTTTCTTCTGTGCAGATGGCAGACCTATAGAGCTCCTGTCTTTGCCACCTCCTATTAGCAGAACCTTTGCTTTGGTGCGTTTCGTGACATCACATGAGGTAGAGATATATGTTATGCTCTTGAGTCTGTTGGAGTAATGCTTCAATGCTACATTTGCAGCAGTGCCACCATTTGAAAGTCCCATGAGGTGTATATTCTCTCCAATCAATGCGATGCAAAGTTATACAATATTTTCCAAAACATCAACATTCCTCCCTCCATGTTGTATGAACACCGCGGAATAATGTATGAAGTATCAGTGCAAACATCGAAAAAGCAAAAAACTTCTTCATTCAATAATTTATTTAGGTGCCATGATAACCTTTCGTAAAAGCTATCTAATTACACAGTAAAACCATAACTATTACAACGTAATTGCATAGTAATCACAATGTAACTTGATAGCTATTGCAGAGCACACCATAAATCATGACTTTTTCCAGAAAAAACCTTAAAAGCCCTTAACCTTTCAAC